>JANNKX010000382.1:0-5426 GCA_031396505.1 Rhodobacterales bacterium | reverse complement strand
CCGAACCGCCCGCAACCGCGCGGTGTTAGGCCAGGACTGCCGCAGAACCAGAAAGGCCGAGGCTGGTGCAAGACCCCCGTTCCGTTTCCATCGTTGACGATGACGCATCACTTCGCGTGGCACTGACCACCTTTCTGCGATCCTTCGGCTATGCGGTCAGCGGGTTCGGGTCGGTGGAGGAGTTTATGCTCGCCCCGGAATATCAGAGCGCGGCCTGTATCGTCACCGACATCCAGTTGCCCGGCCAGTCAGGGATCGACCTGAAGCGGCGTCTCGGGGTCGCACGCCCCGACGTGCCGGTGATCATGATCACGGCCCGTTCCGAACCTGCCCTGTTGGCCAGCGCGCGCGGCAGCGGGGCCTGGTGCCTGCTGCAAAAGCCGTTTGCCGGTGATGCACTGGTCCGCTGCATCGAAGGGGCGCTCGACGGGCGCCCGAGCGCGGTCTAGGGTCGGATCATGCAGGAAGATGATATTCTTGATCTGGTCGGGGATGCGGTGATCGTCTTCGCGGGCAGCGGAGAAATCCGGCTATGGAACGCCAGTGCCGCGCGCCTTTATGGCCTGACGGCGGACCAGGCGATCGGCAGAAACCTGCATGATTTGCTGTCTGGCCACCACCTGTTCGGGATTGCCGCCTTGATGGAGATCCTTGCCGCCAAGGGCCGTTGGGAAGGCGAGATGCGCCGGACCGCGGCCGATGGTCGTGTGATCACCGTCGAATTGGTCTGGACCTTGCGCCCCTCGGGCGAGATCGTGGAGGTCGGGCGCGATCTGGCCGAGCTGTCGCAGCTTGAACAGGACACCAGGGCAGCCGCACACCGCTATCGCAATATCTTTCAGGCGATGGCGGCCTCGTTCTGGGAACTTGATTTCAGCGCCGTCCGCCGGATGATCGGCGGGCTGCTGGCATCGGGCATCACTGACCTTCGGACCTATTTCGAGGAACACCCAGAATGGATCGACGCGGCGCTGAAAAGCACGCGGGTGGTCGACGTGAACGACGCAACGTTGCGGCTGTTCGGCGCGTCGTCGCGGGACGATCTGCTTGACCGAGACATCGCTTTCGCATGGCCGATGGAAAGCCGTGGTCTCTATGCCGAGGCGCTGATGGCGGCGGTGGAGCGGCGCGACAAACTTGCATCGGAAACCGTTTTGACGGCACTCGATGGCAGGCGGATCGAGGCGCTGTTCACTGTCTGCTGGCCGACCGAGCATCAGGCCCGTGGCAATGTACTGGTTGGCGTCATTGATGTAACCGAGCGGGTTGCGGCACAGGCCCAGCTGGAACAGACGCGCGCCGATTTTGCGCATGCCTCGCGCGTGGCGACGCTTGGCGAACTGACGGCCTCTATCGCGCATGAGGTGAACCAGCCCCTGACTGCAATTGCCATCGGGGGCGAGACGGCATTGCGCTGGCTGTCGCGGCCCGCGCCGGACCTTGGCGAAGTGCGCGATCTGGCCAGCCGCATAGTGGCTGACGCACAGCGCGCGGCCGATATCATCAGCCGTATCCGCGACATGGCCCGGAACCGTGCGCCGGTTCACGCGCCGCTTTCGGTTGCAGGTGTCATGGATGAAGCCATGGCCTTCATGGCGGGCGAACTTCGGTACCGGAACATCATGATGCATCTGGATTTGGACGCCGGGCTGCCGCAGGTTCTTTGCGACAGAATCCAGATCCAGCAGGTGATCGCCAATCTGGTCATCAACGCATCGCAAGCGATGACCGAGGCTGCAACGGTCCGTCCAAAGGTCTGGATCACTGGCGCGACGTCGGGTTCGCTGGTGACGATCGCCGTCAGCGACAATGGACCGGGACTGCCGGACAGCGGTGCCGAACGGCTGTTCCAGGGATTTGTCAGCACCAAGCGTGGCGGCCTTGGTATTGGCCTGTCTATCTGTCGCTCCATTGTAGAGGCGCATGGCGGCTCGATCACCGCGCGGAACCGACCCGACGGCGGTGCGTGCTTTGAATTTACGCTCCGGGCCGGTGCAGCGGCCTGAACTTGCGTCGACGAGGTTGCTGCATCGCAGAGAATCTGTTCAACTTGCGCCCATGAACGATCGGCCCGTGATCCATATTGTGGACGATGACGTCTCGCTGCAGCGGGTGCTGGAAAGCCTGTTCCGGTCAGTTGGACTGGCGTGCCGCAGCTTTGCGGATGTCCAGGAATTTCTGGAGGGCCATGATGCCGATCAACCGGGTTGTCTCATTCTCGACGTCCGGTTGCCTGGCGTGAACGGGCTGGATTTTCAGTCACAGATGGAGCGTCACGGGGTCAGCCTGCCCGTCATCATGATGACGGGCTATGGCGATATTCCAATATCGGTGCGCGCGATGAAGGCGGGGGCGGTCGATTTTCTGGCGAAACCGTTCCGCGATCAGGACATGCTCGATGCAGTCGCCGTCGCCATCCGGCGCGATCGCGAAGTCCGGGCGGCCAACGACGAAAATGCACATGCGCAGTCCCTGTTCGCCACGCTCACCCCGCGAGAGCGGCAGGTGATGGAACATGTCATTGCGGGGCGGCTGAACAAGCAGATTGCGGGTGATCTGGGCCTGAGTGAAATCACGATCAAGATTCACCGCGGCTCGATGATGCGAAAGATGGGCGTGCGCACGCTGCCCGACCTCGTGCGATTGGGTGAAACGCTGAAGGTGCTGCAGCCGGCTTCGGCTAGCCGGTAGCAATATCCATCCGCCTCGCAGGGGGCGACAACCGCCAAAAGCGAAGCCCGCATCATACAATCGTATTAGCGGCCAGACCTGCGCGGACAATTGTTGGTGCGCCGTCAGGCGGTCATCATCTGCCGTGTGGCTCGCCTCGGGCAGAGCAAAACAGAGGAGAACACAAGATGTCTGACGGCACATTGATCGACCCGGCTCCCACGGCCTTGCTTTTCATCGACCCCTACAACGACTTTCTGTCCGAGGGGGGCAAGCTGTGGCCCATGGTGGCCGACATCGCCACTGCCGTCGGCCTGCACGACAACCTGCGGCGGGTGACGGCAGTGGCGCGGGCTGCGGGCGTTCAGATCGTGATCGTGCCGCATCACCGCTGGGGCGCGCATGACCTGGACGGCTGGGATCACCCCAGCCCCTACATGCAGGGCGGCCAGCAGATGGGGATTTTCGCGCCTGGCACCTGGGGCGGCGAATGGCACCCGGATTTTGCGCCGCAACAGGGCGACATGATCTGCACCGAACATTGGGGCAGCAGCGGCTTTGCCAACACCAATCTCGATACGATCCTGAAGCAGAAGGGCATCACCCGCGTGATCCTGATCGGCCTGATCGCCAACACCTGCCTCGAAAGTACCGGCAAATATGCGGTCGAACTGGGTTATCATGTGACGCTGGTGCGCGATGCCACCGCCGCCGTAAGCGAGGAGGCCATGCGTTGTGCGCATGACATCAACGGGCCGACCTATGCCCATGCCATCCTGACGACTGCTGACGTGGTCGCGGCCCTTGCAGGGCACCAAACCGTCGCGGCGTGACCCGCGACGCCGCCTGAACATGGGAGTAAACCATGCTGATCCTTCTCTGCCTTCTCATCGGGGTCATCGCCGGGCTGCGCGCCTTCACCGCGCCTGCTGTTATCAGTTGGGCCGCGTCGCTGGGATATCTTGATCTGTCCGGCACCTGGCTTGCATTCCTCGGCTACCGGTTCACACCATGGGTCTTGTCAATCGTCGCCATCGCCGAGTTGATCTCCGATCAATTGCCCACAGCACCCAGCCGCAAGGTCCCGGTACAGTTCGCGGCGCGGATCGTGATGGGCGCGCTGTCGGGTGCAGCCCTTGGTGCCAGCGGTGGGATGCTGTTGGCAGGTGCTGCTCTAGGCGCTGCGGGCGCGGTGATCGGCACCTATGGCGGGGCGGCGGGGCGCGGCAGGCTGGCTGCGACCTTCGGGCGGGATTTGCCCGCCGCGCTGATCGAGGATGCCCTGGCCATCATCGGTGCCCTGCTGATCGTAGGTGCGCTATGACCCGGCAGTTCGATGCAATCATCGTGGGTGCCGGACAGGCAGGACCCGCCCTCGCCGCCCGATTGACCGCAGCTGGCCAGACGGTTGCGCTGGTGGAACGGCATCTTGTCGGCGGCACCTGCGTCAACACCGGCTGCATGCCGACCAAAGCGCTGGTCGCCAGCGCCTATGCCGTCCACATGGCGCGCCGCGCCGTTGATTTCGGCCTGCGCATCACTGGCGAGATCAGTGTCGACATGCGTGCTGTCGCCGCACGTGCCGCAGGGGTAACGCGGAATGCGCGCGAAGGCACCGAAAAGTGGCTGGCGCAGATGCCTGGCCTGACCCTGCTGCGCGGCCACGCGCGGTTCACGGCACCGGGGCAGATGCAGGTTGGCAGCGACATCATCGCGGCACCCCGGATTTTCCTGAACGTCGGTGGCCGCGCGCTCGCGCCCGACATGCCGGGTCGCGATGTCGTACCGTTCCTGACCAACAGCACGATCGTCGGACTGGAGACACTGCCCGATCATCTGATCGTCATCGGTGGCAGCTATATTGGATTGGAATTCGCACAGATGTTCCGCCGTTTCGGGGCCGAGGTCACGGTTGTGGAGCGCGGCCCGCGGCTGATTGCGCGGGAAGATGAAGATGTATCCGCCGCTGTGCGCGGCATACTGGAGACCGAGGGCATTATGGTCCGGACAGAAGCCGACTGCATCAGCCTTGTCTCGCAGCCGCAGGGCGTGGCGGTTGGCGTCGATTGTCAGGCAGGACCGCCCCTGATCACCGGCAGCCATATCCTGATGGCGGTGGGTCGCCGCCCGAACACCGATGATCTGGGGTTGGACGCGGCGGGCATCGCCACCGATGCGCGCGGTTATATCACGGTGGATGATGGCCTTGCGACGACGGCACCGGGCGTCTGGGCACTTGGCGATTGTAACGGTCGTGGGGCCTTCACGCACACCGCTTGGAACGATTACGAGATTGTCGCCGCAAACCTGCTCGACGGTGGATCGCGCCGCGTCAGCGACCGGATCATCGGCTACGCGCTCTATGTTGACCCGCCCTTGGGCCGCGTGGGCCTGACCGAGGCCGAGGCACGCAAGACGGGCAAGCCGGTGCTGGTGTCAACCCGTCCGATGACGCGGGTTGGGCGGGCGGTGGAAAAGGGCGAGACGCAGGGCTTTATGAAGATCGTCGCCGACCCGGCCACCCGCCGCATCCTGGGCGCTGCCATCCTTGGTACCGGCGGGGACGAGGCCATTCACGGCATCCTCGATATGATGCATGCGGATCAGACCTTCGACACGCTGCAATGGGCGGTGCCGATCCACCCCACGGTGTCCGAACTGATCCCCACACTTGTCGGCGACCTGCGGTAAGCGGCGCAGTGTCGGTGCCCTGGGCATCTGACCAAGCGTTGCTTCGTTCTGACGCAAACCAACCA
>JANNKX010000091.1:0-4495 GCA_031396505.1 Rhodobacterales bacterium | reverse complement strand
ACCGCAGAATCACTCTTTGGCTGCGTCGAGAGGGCGCGTGCGCGCGCGCTGAGCCTGGGTCTGCAGACATTGGACGGCTACTCGGGTTCACGGCCTCAAGAGGGCGCCTCCGCTGAGCCCTGGCGCGACTCGTTGCACTGGCTTCAGCAGCAGTGGCAGCACGCCGCCACGGCGGGCGACCGCCGCCGAGGTCGCCCTGTTGCGTGATACCGATGCCCCCCTGACCCCCGGTCAGATCATCCCCCCCCTGCGCCCCGATGCCGCCCGGCGTCTGCTCGGCGTCGATGTCGCCGACCTGTCGCAGATCGACCTGTTTCATTCCGACGATATCGCCGCCATCGGCCTTGCCGCCTACCTGATCGAAGGCAATGCCGTGGCCGAGGCGCAGATTGCGGCGGATGCCACAACGCTCGACGCCTATCAGGGCTATATCCTGACCCTGCGCGCGCAGGCCTTTGGCGGGCAGTCAGCCCTGCTGCACCCCGACCCAAAGGTCACGCTGATGGGCACCTACACCGAAACCGTGCCCCCCGTGCGGTTCGACCCGCTGCCCACGCAATCCGCCAAAGGTGTCCTTGGCGGCGGCAAGCCCCCCAAATCCGATGCCCGCATTGGCGGAATGGTCGCGACCGCCGCGCTGATCTTCATGTTCGGCCTCACCGCCCTGATCATCTGGCTTGCAGGATAGGGGCCCGCACATATGACCATCCACCTCACCAACGCCCGCCTGATCGACCCTGAGGCCCGCACCGATACCCCGGGCAGCATCACCCTGAAAGACGGGCTGATCGTGGCCATCAACGGGGCCGCCCCCAAATCCGCAAGCGTTATTGATTGCGGCGGTCATGCCCTTGCCCCCGGCATCATCGACTGGGGCGTCAAGATCGGCGAACCCGGCGAGCGCCACAAGGAATCGTTCAAATCCGCGGGCCTTGCTGCCGCCGCTGGCGGCGTCACCACGATCATTGCCCGCCCCGACACACTGCCTGCCATCGACACCCCCGAAACGCTGGAATTTGTCACCCGCCGCGCCACCGAAAGCCTTGTGCGCATCCGCCACATGGCCGCCCTGACCAAATCCCGCGCGGGGCACGAGATGACGGAAATCGGCTTTCTGCTGGACGCAGGCGCCATCGCGTTCACGGACGTGTTCCATGTCACCAACGATACCAAAGCCTTGTCGCGCGCCATGACCTATGCCCGCAGCCTTGGCGCGCTGGTGGTCAGTCATCCGCAGGAACCCGGCCTTTCGGCGGGGGCCGCCACCACCAGCGGCAAGTTTGCCTCCCTGCGCGGTCTGCCCGGCGTGTCACCCATGGCCGAACGCATCGGCCTTGACCGCGATCTGGGCCTCGTGGAAATGACCAATGCCCGCTATCATGCCGATCAGATCACATCTGCGCGGTCACTGCCTGCCTTGACCCGCGCCAAGGCGAATGGTCTTGATGTCACCGCTGGCGTGTCGATCCACCACCTGACGCTGAATGAACTGGACGTTGGCGATTACCGCACCTTCTTCAAACTGACCCCGCCCCTGCGGTCCGAGGATGACCGTCTGGCGATGGTCGAGGCGGTGGCCAGCGGGCTGATCGACGTGATCAGCAGTTTCCACACCCCTGCGGACGAAGAATCCAAACGCCTGCCGTTCGAAGAGGCGGCATCGGGTGCTGTCGGCCTGCAAACCCTGTTGCCGGCCGCGCTGCGCCTTGTGCATGCAGGCCACGTGGACCTGCCCACGCTCTGGGCCGCGCTGTCATGCAACCCCGCCCGCAGGCTGGGCCTGCCGCAAGGGCGCATGGCCCTTGGCGCGCCCGCCGATCTGGTGCTGTTTGACCCCAACGCGCCCTTCATGCTGGACCGGTTCACCCTGCGGTCGAAATCCAAGAACACCCCCTTTGACGGCGCGCGGATGGAGGGTAAGGTCTTACGTACCTATGTGGCGGGTGTTGAGGTATTTTCCGCGTGATCCCCGATATCACCTCTGCGCCTGTCAGTCTGGCCCTTGTGGCCGTGCTTGCCTATCTGCTGGGGGCGATCCCTTTTGGCATCGTCATCACCCGCGCCCTTGGCCTTGGCGATCTGCGCACCATCGGGTCGGGCAACATCGGGGCCACCAACGTCTTGCGCACCGGCAACAAGGGTGCTGCCCTTGCAACCTTGCTGCTCGATGCGGGCAAGGGTGGCATTGCCGTGCTGCTGGCGCGCTGGCTCGTCGGACCCGATGCCGCACAACTCGCGGCCCTTGCATCGTTCCTTGGCCATCTGTTCCCCATCTGGCTGGGCTTCAAGGGTGGCAAGGGTGTGGCCACCTTTCTGGGCACCCTGCTGGCACTGGCCTGGCCCGTCGGGTTGGCCGCCTGCGCGACTTGGGCCGCAACAGCCGCGATCACGCGGATATCATCGCTGTCCGCACTGGTTGCGGCTGCCCTGTCGGCGGTCTGGGCATGGGGTTTTGGTCAGCCACAACTGATTGCTTTGATTGCCGTCCTTGCGATCTTGGTGATCGTCCGTCACCGGGCCAACATCGCCCGCATCCGGGCCGGAACCGAACCGCGTATCGGGAAAAAGATCTGATCGTACCAGGCTTTCAATCGGGGGCCACGCTGTGCGGCCCCCGGATGACGGATCAGCGCGCAGCCAGCTTTTCAATCGCCTCGGCGGTGCGCTTGGTATTGTCGTAGATGCCGATCGCCACAAAAATAAACCCGGCAAAGATGATCGCGTAAAGCGGCCCACCGATGATGAAGGCAATGCCCTCCATCTGCCCGTTGGCGATTGCGATCAGCCCCGCGATGACGCCACCGCCCGCAATGAAAATGGCAATAATCCACACGATCACATCCAATGATCTGATGATCGTATTACGCATGCTTGAAAACTCCTTGTGTTCATATGTGTTCAGGGTGGAGAAATTCAGGCCCACCGCAGTTGACCTTAGGTCAGATCCCTGCGCCGATCAATAAAAAGTGAACATGATGCCGCAGGGCACCGCAGGCGATGGGTTTGACCGTCAGATCGAATCGCTTGCTATTCCCTTTATTCCTGTTATTTCTGTCGTATCAGAATTATCAGTCGGAACAGACATGAAATTGACCCCCGCCATGCAGAACTTCATCCTTCACTGGGGGGATATGGGGGCCAAATGGGGCGTCAACCGGTCGGTCGCGCAAATCCACGCCCTGCTGCACATCGCGCCAGACCCCCTTGATGCCGAAGAGATTGCCGAAACGCTGGGCCTCGCGCGCTCGAACGTGTCGACCGGCCTGAAAGAACTGCAAGGCTGGAAACTGGTGAAATCCAGCCGGCCCTTGGGTGAACGCCGCGATATGTTCACCTCCGTGCAGGACATGTTCGATCTGGCAAGCGTCGTGATCGAATCCCGCCGCGACCGCGAATTTGCGCCGACGCTTGATGCCCTGCGCACAGTCGCGGCCGAGGCCGAAGGCGATGCCACGCCCGCCCATGTGCGCCGCCGCATGAAAGAAACGCTCGATACCATGCAGATGTTCGATGACTGGTACCGCGACATCGCCCGCCTGCCGCGCGGCGTACAGCTGGCGGCGATAAAGCTGGGCGCAAAGATCGCACGGTTCCTGCCCAAGTAAAATTTTTTGCCGAAAGGTTTCGGAAATGTCAGAACACACAGAAATCCCGGCCCTTGATCCCGTCGCCTTTGTTGCGGCGCTGATCCTCGCACCCCTGCTGTTCACCGCCCTGACCTTCTGGGTCGTCCTGATCCCGGTCGGCGCGCTGATTGTCGGCGGATTGCCCTACCTGATCCTTGGCACCCCCGTTTTGCTGGCCATGCTGATTTACGGGCCCTGCACGGCCGAACGCATGTCCAAAGCCGCCCTCATCACAATCGCGATCCCCTTCGCCCCGCTGCTGCCTGTGAATTTGTGGTTCGGCGGCGACGGCATCCTCGCGCTGTTTGGCACAGGTCTTGCCTGCATGGTCTTTGCCGCTGGTTGGGCCGCCACTTTCGCCAGCCTTTACAACCGCTTCTACCGCAATCCCGTCATCTGAAAGGACCGGATCATGACACTTGCACTTTTCGCTTACTTTGCCATCGCCCTTGGCACGCTGATCGCCCTGACACGCATGATCGTCCTTATCGGGCGGGGCATGGGCGATTGCCCGCAAACCGGGCGCATGGCGCGCGCGGCCAGCACATCCATCGCGACCGGCTATCTTGCCATCGGCCTTGGCGGCGTCGTTCTGATTGCCGCGATCATCCCGGCGTTCGGCATGGACAATATCGCAGAGCAAAGCACAATCGTCCTGCTGACCGCAGGCTTCGCCAGCCTGATCCTTGGCCTCGGCTTTGCCCACGCTGTACGCACCTTGCGTCTGCTGGTCGTCAGCGCACAGCCAAAGCCGTTCCTGCCCGAACCCGTCCTCGCCTGATGCGCCTTTTCTGTCCCCAAATATCCCAGAGCGGATCATCTTCAATCGGGTTCAGATTGAAGATGATCCAAGACAAGAACCACCTGTG
>JANNKX010000080.1:0-1575 GCA_031396505.1 Rhodobacterales bacterium | reverse complement strand
GGCATTACGTCCTCCGCTGTGGTGAACAAGGTGAAATGGGCCCTTGATGCGCAAAAAGCGGGGCACGCGGGCACGCTTGACCCGGACGCGACAGGCGTTCTGGCAGTGGCCCTGGGCGAGGCGACAAAGACCATCCCCTACATCACTGACGCGCTGAAATGCTATCATTTCATGGTGCGTCTGGGGGTGCAAACCACCACTGATGACGCAAGCGGTGCCGTGCTTGCAAGCACCACCACGCGCCCAACCGATGACGCCATCGCACACGCCCTGAATGCCTTTCGTGGCAATATCCAGCAGGTGCCGCCGCAGTATTCCGCCGTCAAGGTTGCTGGCGACCGCGCTTATGACCTTGCCCGCGAGGGCCAGGTGATGGATCTGGCACCACGCGATCTGTTCGTGGAAAGCCTGGGCCTGGTCGCGCGCCCCGACGCCGATCATCTGGAGTTGGACATGGTCTGCGGCAAGGGCGGCTATGTGCGGTCCATCGCGCGCGATCTGGGGGCGGCCTTGGGTTGTCTTGGCCATGCGCTGTGGCTGCGCCGGGTCTGGTCCGGCCCGTTCGATGTGCGTGACGGCGTGACGATGGACGTGATCGAGGCCGAGGCGAAAACCGATGCACTGGCGCAACGCCTGCTGCCGCTGGAGGTGGCGCTGGTCGATCTGCCAGAACTGCCCGCAACGCCTGAAGGAGCGGTCCGCCTGCGCAACGGCAATGCGGGCATGGTGCTGACGTCATCGGCGCAATACGGGGATGAGGCGTGGGCGAGCTACCTTGGCCGTGCCGTCGCCGTGGGCATCTACAAGGCAGGCGAATTGCACCCGAACCGCGTGTTCAACCGCTAAGGACACCCCATCACCCCCAGGTCGGGTGAAACTTTCCGCCGGGCGATGTCGTAAAAATCTCGCACCCCGTGGCCGTCACCCCCACCGTGTGTTCAAATTGCGCCGACAGCGATTTGTCCCGTGTCACCGCCGTCCAGTCATCGGCCAGCACCTTGGTTTCAGGCCGCCCCAGATTGACCATCGGCTCGATGGTAAAGAACATGCCTTCCTCCAGCACAGGCCCCGACCCCGGACGCCCGTAATGCAGCACATTGGGCGGCGCGTGGAACACCCGGCCCAGCCCGTGCCCGCAGAAATCGCGCACCACGCTCATCCGGTTTGATTCGACATAGGATTGGATCGCATAACCGATATCGCCAAAACTCGCCCCCGGCCTGACCGCCGCAATCCCCCGCATCAAACCTTCGTAAGTAACCTCGATCAACCGTTCGGATTTGCGCGGCAATGCCCCGGCCACATACATCCGGCTGGTGTCACCAAACCAGCCATCCACGATCACCGTCACATCGACGTTCAGGATATCGCCGTCCATCAACACTTTCGGCCCCGGAATGCCGTGGCACACCACATGGTTCACCGAAATACAGCTTGCGTGCTTGTAGCCTTTGTAGCCGATGGTTGCCGACACCACGCCACGCCGCGCGATCTCATCCGTGATGAAGGTATCAATCGCCGCCGTCGTCACCCCCGGCTGCACCAAGGGCACCACCATATCGAGAATCTCGGCCG
>JANNKX010000034.1:0-11847 GCA_031396505.1 Rhodobacterales bacterium | reverse complement strand
TGGCCGAGGCCAAGGGGCGCGGCTATGACACCAAGGTGATGCGCAAGGTGATCGCGCTGCGCAAACGGACGGCGGATGACATCGCGGAAGAGGAAAGCATTCTGGAGCTGTACAAATCCGCGCTTGGCATGGGGTAACAGCGCAGAATTGACGGCTGTCAATTTTTGGATATTGTATTTATAATCAGTACTTTAAAAAGTTATCCACAGGGCATTTTAATCTGTTGTTAACACAATTGTCAGGCTGGTTCCTACGCGGCAATAAAGGCTTTTACCGCGTCGGTCAGGAAGTGCTGGGCGACGACATTGCGGTAAACGGCCGCCACGCCGCTTTCCAGCCGCCAGTTCTGATCGGGCGATCCGATCATCCGACGGGCATAGGCCCAATACAGGGGCCCCGCCCGGACATCACTGCGCCATCTGCTTTGTGTCAGCAGGATCAGCACGTATTTCTGCAGTGACACCGGATAGTTGAAATCAAGCATCGATGCCTCGGCCCACACCGTGTCGATGTACGATGCAGCGGCGGCGCGGTCTGTGGGCGACATCGCGCGAAAGCCGTCGCTGTCGGCCAGAACCGCCTTGAGCGCGGCGCAGGCCTTGTCGTCCTGAACCCGGCGGGCGCGTTCAAAAAAGGTGGCGTCAACCTTTATGACCATACGACAACCTCGGCGGCGGGTCTGATGCGCATCGCGTCTTCGGGCGTTTTGCGGCTGTCAGGCAGCATCAGGTCGAGGGCAGACGGATCATCCGACCACAGATCGGCCCATTCGGCGCGCACGGCGGCGGCCAGACAATCCTGATCGTGCTGGGGCCGGGTCAGGACATGCTGTGCCAGAAAATTGTTGAACAGGAGATTGTTTTTCAAGTCGCTGACGCCGGATAACAGCATGCTTTCGTCGAACTGATCGGTTTCTTCAGTGCAAAGCCCGTATTCGGCATGAATGTGCATGTCCCAGTCCGTAAGAGGGGCCGACTTGATCTGCACTCGGACCTTTTCCCAGACGGCATTGCCCTTGGCGACCACGTCATCGCGGTACATCTTCATCAGGGCGGTGGCCGCATCGGGTGCCATGCCCGGCACATCGGGGCGGTGCTGATTCTGCGATACCCATGACCGCCAATAGCCAAGGTCGGCATTCGCCTTCAGACGCGCTGCGGCATCAAAGAAACCGCGGACGCCTGTAACGGCGTCGGCGGGCAGTGCTGCGGAAAGCGTTGCAAAAAACCATGACTCGGGCAGGTCGGTTTCCGGATGCAGGTGCCACTTCTGCAGGGCGGTGCGGGCAGCGTCGCGGATGGGCTGCAGATGCGCCGCAAACGGCGGCAGGGTCATCCAGAATGGTTCGAGGCTATCCAGCGACAGCCAAATCACCAGTTGGTGCGCGAACGACAGCACTTCGCGGGTGGGGGACTCTGCGTCTGGTGACGTGGTCATCGGGTTCCTTTCGCCGTTTTAGCGGCAGATTGCATCGCCTGCGGCCTGTCCGGCGCCGTAGCCATAGTATCCGCCGACGCCTGCACCAACGACCCCGCCTGTAACAGTGCCGACGGCTGCGCCGGATGCCCCTCCTGCGATCGTGCCTCCAACGGGAAGGGCCATGGTGCCACCCGTACCACCAACAGCGCCACCAACGACGCCTCCGACAGCCGCGCCCCCAACAGCGCCGCCCACGCCGCCGATGACAGTGCCCCCGGCCGTAAAGCCACCGACGCAGACCCCGCGTGCGGCATCGCCAATCGCCTGACCCCACGTCCGGGGGATGGCAAAATTGGCAGGCGCGGGCGGACCTTTATAGCCGCCGGCAGGCACTTCCAGACTGCCACCATAGGCGGCGCGGCGGGCCTCGCGCAGGGTGGCGCGTGCGCTTTGGGTGGCACCGACCTTGTCGCCACAATCGTTTTTATCATAGTCGTCAACGGCGTCTTTCAGGCGGCCTTGCTGGCTGGTGATGGCCTGATTATGGCCCGTCCAGGTGCCTTTCATCCGGTGTCCTGCACAGCTTGCATGGGTGCTGACGGTGTTGGCGGGGGTCTGGCAACCAAAAACCTGTTCGGCAATCCGCGTCAACAGGCCCTTGTCGCCACCAGAGCCTTTGCCCCAGAGACGTTGACGGATTTCTTCGAGAAGGTCGTCACAGTCGTTGCAGGTTTTGCAACTTGGAAAGGTTGCAGCCATTTGAGAATGATCCGGATCATTGATTGCGCATAAATGCAGATAATTGTCCGGATGTCTGCCGCCAAGTCAAGCGGGGTGGGGCGCTACAGCGGGTTGTGTCTGACCCGAGGTTCAGCCGGTCAGACGCAACTTGCCGGCATTCAAAGGTGGTCCGCCCTAGGGCGCGATGACGGTCACGCCGGGCATGGTGGCGATAAGGGCGACATCGCGGTCGTATGCGTCGGTCATGCGGGCGACGGTGTCTTGGGTCCAGCCGGGCACGTCGATCTGCACCTCAAGCTGGTCGGGACGGGCAAACTTGTCCAGAAACGCTGTCACGGCACGGCGGCGGCGTTCCGGGGTGAAGGGGCCTTTGGTATCAAGGTAGGCGCGCAGGCGGCGCAGGCCATCGGCCGACATGATGGTTTCCAGCACGTCAAATTCGCCGTCCAGCGCGGTATCAGGCGCGTGTCCCGTCACGGCTTGCAGCACTTCGGGCCAGATCAGCGGCGTATCCTCGTCGCACCAGACCGTCAGCGCGATGCCGGGGTTCATGCCGATGATGCGGTGAACGGTGTCGGACCAGCGCCAGTGCAGCGGATCATGCTGCAGCAGCAGTTGATCATCTTCGGCCTTGGTCTGCTTGGCAATCAGCGCGGGAAGAAAGGTGGCGGGATTGCGAATGGCCAGAAAGAACACGTTATCATCATGCGGGAACAGTTGGGCAAAGGCCTGAACGCGGCCTGCTGCGGCCGGGTAGATCAGGTCGTTCAGCGCCCAGTTTGGCAGGGCAAGGAAATGTTCCCAGCTGAAGATCACGCTTTCGATGCCGTCGCCGGGTGCAATCTGCGCCAACAACGTCGCCTGCAAATCTGCGGGGGCGGGGGCCCCTTTCAACTGAACCGCGGTGTCGCGCATCAAGGTGCGATAGCGGGCAGGCAGGGGCACAGCGATGCCTTGATCTGCCAGAACCTCGCGGTTTTTCAGCAAACAGCGGATCAACCGCTCGTCATCGGTGCAATGTGCGCCGAGATGATAGACCATGCGCATGGGGCTGCCCTGTCTTCTTTTGTTCTTGCGCACAATATACGGGGTTTTCTGGACAGATAAACCGCTTTCCTGTAGCACGGCTCGCATGATGGTTGACCAAAACAGTCAAGTTCGCGGCTGGCGCGGGCCAAGCGGGTGGGCGCTGGGTGCATTGGTGGTGGCGGTGGTCGTGCTGGCGCCGGTGCTGTCGGTGCTGTGGATTGCGGCGACGCCTGCGGATAATATCTGGCCGCATCTGATGGCGACGGTGATGCCGCGTTATCTGGGCAATACACTGGTCCTGATGCTGGGGGTGGCTGGGCTGACGGCGGTGGTGGGCACGGGTGCGGCATGGTTGGTGACGATGTACCGCTTTGCGGGGCGGGGGTGGCTGGATGTGGCGCTGCTGTTTCCGATGGCGATCCCGGCCTATGTCGGGGCCTATGCGCTGGTGGATTTTCTGGATTACGCGGGGGCATTGCAAACCGGGTTGCGGGCGACTTTTGGCTGGGCGGGCGCAGGGGATTACTGGTTTCCGGAGATGCGCGCGCGGGG
This sequence comes from Rhodobacterales bacterium, assembly GCA_031396505.1. Lineage (GTDB taxonomy): Bacteria > Pseudomonadota > Alphaproteobacteria > Rhodobacterales > Rhodobacteraceae > JAAFHS01. Next base: position 8,106 of record JANNKX010000034.1, on the reverse strand, counting down.
GCCCGCGGTGATCGTGCTGGCCGGGGCGTTGTACCCGTATGTCTATCTGTTGGCACGGGCGGCGTTCCGCGAAACCTCGGCCGAGGCGTATGAGACGGCGCGCGCGTTAGGCTGCGGCCCTTGGGCGTTGTTCTGGCGCGTGGGGTTGCCGATGGCGCGGCCTGCAATTGCGACGGGCGTGGCGCTGGCGATGATGGAGACGGTGGCGGATTACGGCACGGTGCAGCATTTTGGCGTGCAGACCCTGACAACAGGTATTTTCAGCACATGGTTGAACGGGGGCAACGCCGGGGGTGCGGCGCAGATTGCGGGCGTGGTGCTGCTGTTGATCTTTGTGCTGGTGGCGCTGGAGCGGCTGAGCCGCAGGCGGGCGCGGTTTCACCGGACCAGCCGGGCCGCGCGCCCGGTGACGCCCACGCCGTTGCGCGGGATGGCGGCGGGCCTTGCGACGTTTGCCTGCCTTGTGCCGTTCGGCATCGGTTTCGTGCTGCCGGTGGCGGTGATGACAAAGCTGTCGCTGGGCAATCTGGATGTCTGGGCCGATGCGGGTCTTGGGGCGGCCCTTGCCAACACATTGTTCGTTGCGGGGGCTGCGGCGGCGATTACGGTGGGGGCAGCCCTGTTTTTGGTCTATGGGCTGCGCCTCATGGGGCCGGGCACGGCGCGGTGGGTGCTGCCTGCGACATCGCTGGGCTACGCCGTTCCGGGGGCGGTGCTGGCGTTGGGTCTGCTGATCCCGCTGGCGGTGGTTGATCACTGGCTGGCGGACGGGATTGAAGGCCTGACGGGCATTGATCCGGGGTTGCTGATGACCGGGACATCGGCGGCGATCGTGCTGGCCTATGTGGTGCGGTTCTTTGGGGTGGCACAGGGGGCCGTGGACAGCGCCTTTGGCCGTGTGTCACCCAATCTGCCGATGGCTGCGCGGTCATTGGGGCGCAGCGCGGGGGGCGCCTTGCGCAGCGTCTATCTGCCGATGATGCGGGGGTCGGTGGCGACGGCCCTGCTGATCGTGTTTGTCGATTGCGTGAAGGAACTGCCGGCCACATTGCTGCTGCGCCCGTTCAATTTCAACACGCTGTCGACGCGGGTGTTTGAACTCGCCAGCCTAGAGCGGCTGGGCGAGGCGGCCCCTGCGGCCCTGTTGGTGATGGGCGTGGGGTTGATTGCGGTCATTGCATTGGCGCGTGCCAACCGGGCTTGACCCCCGCCCCGGAGCCGGAGTATTTGGTATGCGTGTGCCCTTATAGCTCAGTTGGTAGAGCACCTGATTTGTAATCAGGGGGTCTGCGGTTCAAGTCCGTATGGGGGCACCACTTCATATCATTGGGGGACGTTGATGCCGAAGATCCTTGTGACCGGCGCAGGCAGCGGTATCGGGCGTGCAACGGCGCGCGCGTTTGTGGCGGCGGGATGGGATGTGGCCTGTCTTGGGCGGCGCGCGGATGCACTGCGCGAGACAGCGCCTGATGCGCTGATCCTGCCGTGCGATGTGACGGACGCAGCACAGGTGGATGCGGCCTTCGCGACCGTTCAGGCCACATGGGGGCGGCTGGATGTGTTGTTCAACAACGCAGGCCAGGCGTTGAAATCCACGCTGATCGACGAGATTGCGGTCGATGACTGGCTGCGGGTCAGTGCGGTGAACATCACAGGCATGTTTCTGTGCGCGCGCGCGGCGTTCGGGATGATGCGCAGGCAGGACCCGCAAGGCGGGCGGATCATCAACAACGGGTCGATCTCGGCCTATGTGCCCCGGCCGGGATCGGCACCCTACACCATGTCAAAGCATGCGGTGACGGGGCTGACGCGGACCTTGGGCCTTGACGGGCGGGCGTTCAACATTGCCTGCGGGCAGATCGATATCGGCAATGCGATGACGGATATGGCATCGGGGTTCATGCAGGGCGCATTGCAGGCTGATGGCGCGATGCGGGTGGAACCGGTGATGGATGTGGCCCATGTGGCGGCGGCGGTGCTGCAGATGGCGCGGCTGCCGCTGGATGTGAATGTGCCCTTCATGACGATCATGGCGCGCGACATGCCGTTCATCGGGCGGGGGTGAGGGGCGGCGTTGACGGCTGTCAATTTCATATATTTTTGTTTTATAACAATGATTTGAATATTTATCCACAGGGCAGTGTTAAGACTTTTGAAACATTGCGTGATCGGTAGGGTGTGTGCTTGCACGCACCGTTTTTTTGAATGATGCCGCACGGTGCGTGCGAGCACGCACCCTACCCGACAAACCCGCCGTAGCCACCTTGGCTGAACACCAGCGGTGCGCCGTCGGTATACGCGGCGCGCAGGACGCGGCCGATGATGATGGCGTGATCGCCGCCGTCATGGGCGGCATGCAGCGCACAGTCGAACCGGGCGAGCGTGCCGGGGATGACGGGGGGGCCTTCGGGTGCGGTAGCATAGGGCAGGCCATCAAAGCCTGCACCACCGCGCAGGAACCGCGTCGCAAGATCGGCCTGATCTGCGCCCAGCACATGAATGGCAAAATGCGGAGCGGTTGAAAACAGCGCAAAGCGTGATGATGATTTCGCGGGCGACCACAGCACAAGCGCAGGGTCGAGCGATACGGCAGCAAAGCTGTTGGCGGTGAACCCCATCGGGCCGGCATCGGTGGCCGTGGTGATCACGCAAATCCCGGTGGCAAACCGCCCAAGCGCGTCACGAAAGGCGCGGGGGACGGCCTCGGGCACAAAGTCTTTCCCCGCCATTGTGCCACCATCCGCCATTCTGATCATCCCAGTCACCCTGTTGCACGACAAGATATGCCAGCGCCACCCCGGATCAAGCCGCAGGTCCGAGATGTGGATGGGCAGACCCTTGGCGCAAAGGTGCAGGCAGGCTATGGCTGTGGGCAAAAGGGACCGTGAACATGTTGCATGCGTATCAACTGGCCGACAAGGGTCTGGCACCGCTGGGCGTGGACAAGGCGTTGTCCGAGGCCGTCTGGGTTGATCTGCTGCGTCCGATGCCCGCGCAGGTGGCCGAGGTGGCACGGCTGGGTGTCGAGGTGCCGACGCTGGAGGATATGGAAGAGATCGAAATTTCCAATCGCCTGTACCGGGAGGGCGAAGTTGACTACATGACGGTGGTCCTGCAAGGGCAGACGCCGGAAGGGGCAGTGAAGATGGGGCCGGTTTGCCTGATCCTGACGCCCACGCAACTGGTGACGGTGCGCCACCACACGCCACGCCCGTTTGAAACCTATCCGACGCGGGCGGAAAAGGCGGCGGCGGGATGTACGGCGGCGGACGAGGTGTTTCTGGGGCTGGTCGAGGAAATCGTGGGACGTGTGGCCGATCTGCTGGAAGGCGTGGGGCGCACGCTGGACACGGTGACAAGTGAGATCTTTTCGCTGGACGATGGCGCGGGCAAGCCTGCGGCGCTGGCGCGAATTCTGGAACAGGTGGGGCGCGAGGGTGACAGGCTGGGGCGGCTGCGTCTGTCGCTGCTGACGCTGGACCGGGCGCTGTCATTCTTTGGGCAGGGCACCGAGGGGCGCAAATCAAAGGAACGGCGGCAGGCGCTGGCGTCGCTGGTCAAGGATATTCAGGCGCTGGAGGTGCATGGCGACTTTTTGTCGAACCGGGTGGCACTGGCGTCGGATGCGACACTTGGAATGATTAATCTTGTGCAAAGCTCCACCGTGCGAATCGTGTCGGTGGTGGCGGTGCTGTTCCTGCCGCCGACGTTGATCGCGTCGCTGTACGGGATGAACTTCAAGGGGATGCCGGAACTGCAGGCGTGGTGGGGGTATCCGGCGGCACTGGTGGCGATGGTGGCATCGGCGGCATTTACGTATTTGTTCTTCCGCTGGAAGAACTGGCTGTAAGGGATTGATGATGAAGACACTTTCTGCATTCACGGCACCGGGTCGGTTCTGGCGCGGGAACATTCATACACATTCGACGCGGTCAGACGGGGTACTGGAACCCGCCGAGGTGTGCCGCAGGTACCGTGCGGAAGGCTACGATTTCATAGCGCTGACGGATCATTTCGTGGGCCAGTATGGCTATCCGATCGTGGACACGGTGCCCTACCGGGATGCCGGGTTCACGACGATTCTGGGGGCGGAACTGCATTCGGGAGCGCAGGAAAACGGTGAGATGTGGCATATTCTGGCGGTCGGATTGCCGTCTGATTTCGCGCCGAGCCATACGCCGGAATGGATGCCGGTGCCGGGACAGGAAACCGGGGCTGCGCTTGCCGCGCGCGCGGTCGCGGCGGGGGCGTTCGCGGCGGTGGCGCATCCGCAATGGTCGGGGCTGACGGTGGCTGATGCGGCGTCGATCACGGCAGCGCATGCCGTCGAGATCTACAACCACGGGTGCTATACGGGCTGCGACCGGGGGGATGGGACGGCGATTGCGGATCAGTTGCTGGAGGCGGGGCGGCGGTTGAACTTTATCGCAACGGATGATGCGCATTTCTATGAGCCGGACCATTTTGGCGGCTGGGTCATGGTGAAAGCCGTCGAAAACACGCCGGATGCGCTGTTGGCCGCGCTGAAGGCGGGGGATTTCTATGCCACCCAAGGCCCGGAACTGCGCGATGTGCGGGTGTTCGCGGACCGGGTCGAGGTGGACTGTTCGGCGGTTGCTGCAGTGATCGTGCAAGGGCACGGGATGGCGGCAAAGGCGGTGCATGGGCATTCGATGACGCAGGCAAGCGTACCCCTGAAGGGGCGGTTCGCGGGCAGCCCTTACCTGCGTGTGACGGTGGTCGATGCGGCGGGCAAGCGGGCCTGGAGCAATCCGGTTTATCCGGACTGGGGCAAGTAGCCTCCCCCTACGAAGGGGGGAGGGAGGCGCCCGGCGGTTGGGTGGGGTCAGGCCCGGCCTTCAAGCCCTGCGGCGGCGGCACTGGTGGCATCGGGGATGGGCATTTCGAAGATTTCGGTAATGCTGGTGTAGTCGTAATACCCCATGCGGGCGAGGGGGCGGATGGCGGGGATATCCAGCTTGCCATCGGGGCGGATGACGGCATCGTTGACATGGATGCGCATGACCTGACCGAACACCACATCGACGCCACCATGGGCAGAATTGCCGCGCAGGCGGGTGGTCGACAGGTATCTGCATTCGAAATGGGCAGGGGATTCTGCGATACGGGGGCCGGGGGCGTCGATGCAGGCGGTTTTGGTGACACCCGCCTTTTCAAATTCATCCACATCTTCGGGCCATTCCATGGCAGAGATGTTCACGGCCTCACGCAAGGCAAAGGTCGCCATGTTCCACACGAACCAGCCGGTATCTTCGGCATTGATGACGGTGTGTTTGCGGCGGCCGTCGGCGTAGGGGTTGGCGGCGAACATCACCATCGGCGGATCAAAGGACAGGTTCTGCCATTGGCTGTAGGGGGCGAGGTTGGGAGTGCCGTTCTTTGCGATTGTCGAGAGCCAGCCGATGGGGCGGGGGACGGTGCAGGATTTGAACGGGTTGAAGGGCAGGGGACAGGGGTCGGTTCCGGGGGCGTAATGCATCGGCGTGGTCCTTTGTGGTGGGCCGCCGGGGGCTGTCTGCCCCCGGACCCCCGAGGATATTTATCAACAGATGAAGTCAGTTTCCGAGGATACCGGGAAGGTTGAGGCCGTGTTCTGTGGCGCAGTCTTTTGCGATGGCGTAGCCTGCATCTGCGTGGCGCATCACACCGGTGGCGGGGTCGTTCCACAGCACGTTGTTCAGACGGCGGGCGGCGTCGGGGGTGCCGTCGGCGACGATGACCATGCCGGAATGTTGCGAAAAGCCCATGCCGACGCCGCCGCCGTGGTGCAGGCTGACCCATGTGGCACCCGACGCGGTGTTGAGGAGTGCGTTGAGGAGCGGCCAGTCGGAGACGGCATCGGAGCCGTCTTTCATGGCTTCCGTTTCGCGGTTGGGCGAGGCGACGGAGCCTGAGTCGAGATGATCGCGGCCGATGACGATGGGGGCTGTCAGCTCGCCCGATGCGACCATGTCGTTGAACATCAACCCTGCGCGATGGCGGTCACCGAGGCCAATCCAGCAGATACGGGCGGGCAGGCCCTGAAAGGCGATGCGGTCGCGCGCCATGTCGAGCCAGTGGTGCAGGTGGCCGTTTTCGGGGAAGAGTTTCTTCATGGCGGCGTCGGTTTTGTAGATATCTTCGGGGTCACCCGACAGGGCCACCCAGCGGAACGGGCCGATGCCACGGCAGAACAGGGGGCGGATGTAGGCGGGCACGAATCCGGGGAAGGCGAAGGCGTTTTCCAGCCCTTCGTCGCGTGCCACCTGGCGGATGTTGTTGCCGTAATCGAGGGTGGGGACGCCCGCGTTCCAGAAATCGACCATGGCGGCGACATGGGTGCGCATGCTGGCGCGGGCGGCGCGTTCGACGGATTTGGGGTCGGTTTCGCGCAGCGCTTTGGCCTGTGCGACGGTCCAGCCTTGCGGCAGATAGCCGTTCAGGGGGTCATGCGCCGATGTCTGGTCGGTGACGATGTCGGGGCGCATGCCGCCGTTCTTCATGCGGGTGTAGAGTTCGGGGAAGATGTCGGCGGCGTTGCCGACAAGGCCGACGGATTTCGCCGCACCCTGCGCGGTCCAGTCGACAATCATGTTCAGGGCTTCATCCAACGTCTGCGCTTTGGCGTCTACGTATCTGGTGCGAATGCGAAAATCGATACGGCTTTCATCGCATTCCACGGCCAGACAGCACGCGCCCGCCATCACGGCGGCAAGGGGCTGTGCGCCACCCATGCCGCCAAGGCCGCCTGTCAGAATCCAGCGCCCCGTGAGGTTGCCGCCGTAATGCTGGCGGCCTGCCTCGGCGAAGGTTTCATAGGTGCCCTGCACGATGCCTTGGGTGCCGATGTAAATCCACGATCCGGCGGTCATTTGACCATACATCGCGAGGCCACGTCTATCGAGTTCGTTGAAATGATCCCATGTCGCCCAATGCGGCACGAGGTTGGAATTGGCGATCAGCACGCGGGGGGCGTCCTTGTGGGTGCGGAACACGCCGACGGGTTTGCCCGATTGCACCAGAAGGGTTTCATCATCCTCAAGGGTTTTCAGGGTGGCCACGATCTTGTCAAAATCCTCCCACGTGCGCGCGGCGCGGCCGATGCCGCCGTAGACGACCAGTTCGTGGGGGTTTTCGGCGACATCGGGGTGCAGATTGTTCATCAGCATGCGCATCGGGGCTTCGGTCAGCCATGATTTTGCGGTGATGGTCGTGCCGGTGGCGGGGTAGATGTCACGGGTGTTGTGGCGGGTCATGGCGGCTCCGTGTTGCTGACCGGGGCCGGGGGTTTCACACCCCCGGACCCCCGCGGGATATTTTTGCAGAGAGGAAGGGCAAGGGCGTTTCGGTGGCGGCGGCGAGGCTGCCATCGGCGACAAGGGCGGCGGCAGTGGCGAGGTCTGGGGCCATGAAGCGGTCATCGGTCAGGGGGGCGATATGGCGGCGCAGGTGGGCCAGCACGCGTTGCAGGGGGGGCGAGGTGAGAAGGGGTGCGCGGTGGTCGATCCCCATGGCAGCGCACATCGCCTCGACCCCCAGAATGACGGTGAGGTTGACATTCATTGGGGTCAGGCGGCGGGCACCGTGGGCGGCCATGCTGACGTGATCTTCCTGATTGGCGGAGGTGGGGGTGGAATCGATGACGGTGGGGTGGGCTGCGTGTTTGTTTTCGCTCATCAGGGCGGCGGTCGTGACCTCGGCGATCATCAGGCCGGAGTTCAGGCCGGGGTTGGGCGTCAGGAAGGGGGGCAGGTCGAACGACAGTGTGGGGTCGACCATGAGGGCGACGCGGCGTTGGGCGATGGCCCCGATTTCGCTGATGGCAAGCGCGATCATATCGGCAGCAAAACCAACGGGTTCGGCGTGAAAGTTACCACCGGAAATGATGCCGTCAGAGAGCACGAGGGGATTGTCGGTGGCGGCGTTCGCCTCGATTTCCAAGGTGGTGGCGGCCATTCGCAGCACGTCCATTGCGGCGCCGGTGACCTGCGGCTGGCAGCGGATGCAATAGGGGTCCTGCACACGGTGGTCGTCGTTGCGGTGGGATTCGCGGATGGCGGATCCCGCAAGCAGGGTGCGCAGGGTTGCCGCCGCCGCGATCTGGCC
>JANNKX010000416.1:0-1586 GCA_031396505.1 Rhodobacterales bacterium | reverse complement strand
ACCAGGTAGCCGCTCAGCACCAGAAAAAGATCAACCCCCACCCACCCGTTGATGAACAGCGTCTCGCGCGGGCTCAGATCCGGCCCCGCGTCCATGACGCGCTGACCATGCCGAAACAGAACCAGCAGAATGGCCAGTGTCCGCAACAGATCAAGCCAGGCATTGTCAGATGCATGCGGTGCCAGCGCGACCTTCAGCCGCCGCCCAAGGCCCAGCCCACCCATCGCGACCGGCATGACGTCAGCCGCCGATCTGTAGGGTTTCCTGCATCTTCGGCTTGCGCAGTTTCCAAATCTTGCTGTCGATCATATAGTGGTGAAAGTTCAGAATCTGGTACAACACGATCGTCGCGGAAAGACCGGCAAAAAAGAACCAGTCCAGCGCCCGCAGCACGCCCCAGTAAACCACCCCGGTAATTGCCACACAGCTTAGCAGATACAGCCACAGACGACCATTCTGCGAAATGTAGGACAGGAACCTTGCGTTCGGGTCGATCCCGTCTTTGAAACGCTTGTTGTTAAACATCCAGACGAACAGGATGTACTGGGCATTGTGCCAGATATTGATGATAAGCCATCCCAGCGTGATTTCGTTCGTCGCGATGTAGCCGATGAAGAAGATCACGAAGTGGGTCAGCATATACATCGTATGGACCGGCGCAAGCCGCCCCTCGAACGACGCCCTGAACCGTGCCGCCAGCCAATAGGCCAGCAGTCCCAGCGCGATGAAACCCGAAAGACTCGCGATCTGCTGCGGAACAGGCACCGTCCACAATTCCATGCCGATGAAGGTTGGGTGCTGCTCGGCAGAGCGGCTGATGATGCCAAAGACAGGCACTGCATAGAAAATCGCCTGATCCAGCCAGCCGTCTTCATAGGCGGCACTCCGGTCCTTGCCGCGATAGGCGCGCGAAATACCCCAGCTTTGGCGCGTGTAGTGGAACCATTGCCAGTAGAAATAGATTGAAACGATGACCCAAAGCCCGACCGCCCATGCCACGCCGACCGTCAGCACGATGACAATCGGCAGCATTCCCACCATCAGAAACTTGTGTTCCCGAAAGCTTTCCTTGTCAAAACAGATGCGGGTGAATGTCGATATCACGTGGTGATACCCCAGAAACCACAGATCAATCACCAGGATCGGATAGAACAGCGTCGGCTCCATCACCACGATCAGCCCCGTCGCGCAGGCCTGCGCCAAAAGCCCGAAGATGAAGCCGGTATCAAACGTGGCATTCCGTATCCACGGCAGATTGGCATAGGATTGATCTGGGGTCGCTGTATCGGCCATTACCACTGTCCTCGTCTTTGTTCTGTTCTTGCAAAACGCCCAGCGGGCATAGCGGGCCATAATGGCAACATTAAGTCACAGATCCGTTGATTGTCGTATAAAGAGCCGTATTTGCACGGCCCCAACGCCGCGACCGCGCGTCCCCCAAAACCGCTTCACTGAAACAATCGCCCCGCCCGATCACGTCGCATCACCGTTCCGTCATCGCACCGCAACACCGCAATCCAACCCTGCCTGCCCCTACGTAACCGCCTTCGACACAGCACTTACGCCATGTCACATCAACGGGGACA
>JANNKX010000373.1:0-1938 GCA_031396505.1 Rhodobacterales bacterium | reverse complement strand
TCTTTGCTGAACCCCAGTTCCGATGACAGATGCTTGCGCACCACGTCGCCGTCCAACAGCGTCACCGGACGCCCGCCCATCTCCATCAGCTTGACCATCAGCGCGTTGGCGATGGTCGACTTGCCCGACCCCGACAGGCCGGTGAAGAACACGGTAAAGCCCTGCTTGTCGCGCGCGGGCGAGGTCTTGCGCAGTTGCGTCACGACCTCGGGGAACGAGAACCACTCCGGAATGTCCAGACCTTCGCGCAGGCGGCGGCGCAGTTCGGTGCCCGAGATATCCAGAACCGTGCCGCCTTCCGGTACTTCGTTCGCCGGATAATACTGCGCCTTATCCTGCACATAGACCATGTGCTTGAAATCGACCATGGTCACGCCAATCTCGGCCTCGTGTTCCTTGAACAACACCTGCGCGTCATAGGGGCCATAAAAATCCACGCCCTGGCTGTTCTTGCCCGGCCCCGCATGATCGCGCCCCACGATGAAATGGGTGCAGCCGTGGTTCTTGCGGATCAGCCCGTGCCAGACCGCCTCACGCGGGCCCGCCATCCGCATCGCAAGGTTCAGCAAGCTCATCGTTGTGGTGGACGACGGGTATTGGCCCAACACCGCCTCATAGCAGCGCACGCGGGTGAAATGGTCCACATCACCCGGTTTGGTCATGCCCACCACGGGGTGGATCATCAGGTTGGCCTGCGCCTCACGCGCCGCGCGGAACGTCAGTTCCTGATGCGCCCGGTGCAGCGGGTTGCGGGTCTGAAACGCCACGATCTTGCGCCAGCCCACTTTGCGGAAATAGGCGCGCAGTTCATTCGGCGTGTCGCGCCGCGATTTGAAATCGTAATGCACGGGTTGCTGGATGCCTGTGATCGGCCCGCCAAGGTAGACGGGGCCTGCCACGTTGTGCAGATAGTTCACCGCCGGATGCGCCAGATCATCCGCACCGAAAACCTGTGCCGCCTCATGCGCCTTGTTGGGCACCCACTTATCCGTCACCGACAGGATCGCCAAAATCACGCCTTCCATATCGCGCAGCGCGATATCCTGCCCCGGCGCCACCCCTTCGGCGAATTTTTCCGACACATCCAGCGTGATCGGCATCGGCCATAGATGCTCGTCCGCCGTGCGCATGTTGTCGACCGTGCCGTTATAATCCTCCTCGGACTGAAACCCCTTCAGCGGATGAAACCCGCCGTTCATCAACAGCTCCAGATCGCAAACCTGCCGTGCCGTCAGATCCCATGACGGCAGATTGCCCGCCTCGATCTTCAATTTCTGCGCGGAATCATAGGAAACATAAAGCTCCGGTATCGGGGCATGAATGGGAAGCGACATCTGGCTGGCCTTGTGCTGCTGCATAATGGGCGGGGTTCATTCCCCGTCGTTCGCGGCGCGTCTAACCCGTGAACAAGGCAAAACTCAAGCAAAGTCGCAGTCAGTATCCGGAAAAAGGCGAAAGTGACGCGCGCAGGGCGCAACTGCCGAACGATTACCCGGCGCATTGCGCGCCTTGGGAACGCCGTTCCTATTCCGCCGCCTTCAGTTCCATCTCTTGCGCAGCCAGAAACTTTTCCGCGTCAAGTGCCGCCATGCAACCCATCCCTGCCGACGTGACCGCCTGCCGATAGATATGATCCGTCAGATCGCCTGCCGCAAACACCCCCGGAATGGCGGTGCGGGTTGATCCCGCCTCCACTTCCACATAGCCGCCCGAATGCAGTGGCAGCTGATCCTTTACCAGTTCCGACGCCGGCGCATGCCCGATCGCCACAAAGAACCCCGAACACGGCACATCGTGTACCGCCCCCGTCAGCACATTGCGCGCGCGCACCGCCGTCACACCCAAGGGCGCTTCATCGCCCAGCACTTCGGTCACCTCATGGTTCCACAGCATTTCGATCTTCGGATGCTTGAACAGCCGGTCCTGCATGATCTTTTC
>JANNKX010000384.1:0-1677 GCA_031396505.1 Rhodobacterales bacterium | reverse complement strand
CCGAAAACGGCATCGGAAACCTGTGAAACTTACCCCTGTGACTATAGTTTTCAGGGCCATAAGACGCAATCCAGCCTGCAGTTTTTTCAGCTCCGTCATGGAGAAATACAGCCCGAAATCTGGCGTTGTTTCGTGCCGCGCAACAGCCACGGCGGCACTTTGAGCGGCGCGCAATCCAAAGATGTTTTAGCACCGAACACTCTCTTATAGCATGTTTTTTCGTACCCCGTGATTCGCATTGCCACATGTTTCCTTGCACCAATCCGCAGGAGCGATCACAGTCAGGGGATGTCCCTGCCCCGCATTTCCATCCGCGCATCCGCCCTGCAGGCGTGGACATTTTCATGGCCGCTGGTCGTGCTGATGGCCACGGGTCTGGCCGTCGAGGCCGTACTTCTGTGCGCGGATCACCAGGTGATCGGCACGCCGCTCTGGCGGCCGCTGGCCTATCAGAATGGCGGGTTCTGGGCGGGTCTTCTGGGGGACTGGCAACCGAACTATGCCGCCCAGCCGTACCTGATGTTCCTGACCTACGGGTTTCTGCATGCAGGCCCGGCGCATGCGGTCGGCAACATGCTGGCGCTGTGGCCACTGGGGCTGCTGGTCATCGGCCAGACCGGCCTCTGGCGGTTTGCGGTCATTTATCTGGGGGCCCTTCTGGGCGGCGGGCTGGCCTTCGGGCTTTTGTCAACCGGCCCTGCCCCGATGGTCGGGGCATCCGGGGCGGTCTTTGGCCTGGCAGCAGCGGCGATCGTGGGCGACTGGCACGACCATCATCGCCTGTGGCGCAGCCTTGTGGGCGCTGTGGGGCTTGCCGTCATCAACCTCGTGACATGGGTCGCCCTGCAGGGCCAACTGGCCTGGGAAACCCATCTGGGCGGCGCGGTGGCAGGTGCCGTAGCGGCGATGGCATTGTGGCCGCGCGCGACGCATGACGCGCCCGCCGACGGATGACGCCTGTCGCCAGAGCGGCAGCCATCTTGCGATCTTCGCCCCCTCCATCAAGGGCGATTCGGGGATGCCTGCGACAGCCACGGGTCGAGCAGCGCAGCACCTGTTGTGGCAAAGTCCATGGTATTCCGCGTCACGACGGTCATCCCATGCGTCATGGCCGTAGCCGCGATCAGGGCATCGCGTTCAGAACGCGGATCAGGCACATGCAGCCGGGCGCAGCGCAGCGCGACAGCGGCATCAACCGGCAAGGTGCGCTCTGCAAATTCGGGCAGGACGTGGCGGTCGACCCACAACCGCAGGCGGCCGCCCTGCCCCGGGTCGTGGCGTTCGACCCGCAGGATACCGCTTTCCAGCTCCATCAGGGTGATGGCCGAAATGAAAAAGGAGGTGGCATCCGTCCGGGACAGCCACGCCGTCACATTGGCATCCGCCTTTCCATCCCCTGCCTTGCGCAATTCGGAAATCACGTTCGTGTCGAGCAGAAACATCAGGAGAAATCCGCAGCCTTGATCCCGATCGTGCTGCGCGGCGGATCAAAGGCGATCTCCGCCAGTCCCGGCATCGACAGCGCCGCGACAAGATTGCGGTGCTGTCCGGTCAGGCGCTGATATTCCGCGATGGTCAGCAACACATGCGCGGGCCTGCCCCGGTCGGTGATGATGACAGGACCATGCTCTGCGGCCCTTTTGGCGCGGCCGATGTCCTGATTGAGCGTGCGGCTGG
>JANNKX010000365.1:0-7287 GCA_031396505.1 Rhodobacterales bacterium | reverse complement strand
AGCGCCCGGAACCGTGTCGTGTGCCGCCCGCGCCCGTCCGCCTCGCGGATCTCGCCCGTCTCCGCCACCTCGCCCGTCAGGGTCTGCGTCAGCGTGGATTTCCCCACGCCTGAAGATCCCACCAGCGCCACCGTCTGCCCCGGCCTGCACCACGGTGCCAGATCAACGGCCACATCCGCACTGCGCGCATCCAGCGTGATCACGTCCAGCCCCCGCTGTAATACCAGCGCCTGCTGGCGGTACTCCTCCGGCGCGTCCGTCCCATCCGCCTTGGTCAAAATCACCACCGGAACGCACCCCGCCCCCGCCGCCAGCGCCAGATAGCGCTCCAGCCGCGCCACGTTGAAATCGGCATTGCAACTGGTGGTGATGAACAACGTATCCACATTCGCCGCAATCAACTGCACCGCAGCCCCCACACCGTCACGCGCCGCCGTCAGCCGGTCCAGCACCGACGCCCGTTCCAGCCGCCGCTGCACCGTCATCGCGTCATTCACCAGCACCCAGTCGCCCACCGCGAAATCCGCCGAATTCTGATGCGGGGCCACGATATCGACCGGGCCATCGGCCCCAAGGGCCGCCATTCGTGTCCGGTGCACCTCGGCCACGCGCAGCGGAATCAAATCCGCCTCATCATCGGCAGCCTGGCTCGCAAACCAGTTCGACCAGCCCAGTTCTGACAGGGAAAAATTCATCGCCGTGCGATGCGGTGAGAGGCTGAACACGACCCAAGTGGGTCTCGTTGCGGCTGCTTCCTTCCGGACCTGACCGGGTTGGCGAGGCACCTGCCCGCGCCAACCTCTCGACAGTTGATATAGGTCACGCGCATCGGATTCGCAAGTTCAATGCCACGCGAAAAATCCCTTCGGTGCCTGCCCCAGCAACCGCTGCGCCAGATGATCGCCAAGCGCTTCCGCATCGCTGACAGCCCCCCGCACATCGCCGTCAATCGCCTCGGACCCGTCGGGGCGCAATATCTCGCCGCGCAGCCAGATCCTGTCGCCCTCGATCACCGCAAGGCCCGCAATCGGCGTTTCACACGACCCGTCCAAGGTTGCCAGAAAACTGCGTTCGGCCGCAAGGCGCACCCCCGTCGGGCCATCGTGAATGGCCGCCAGCAATTCCGCCACCCGCCCATCCGCCAACCGCCGCTCAATCCCGATCGCGCCCTGCGCCACCGCAGGCAGCATCTCCGTCACCGCAATGGGCCCGCGCGCCATATGCGTCATCCCGAGCCGGTTTAAGCCCGCCATCGCCAGAAACGTCGCCGCCGCCACGCCATCCTGCAGCTTTTTCATCCGCGTCTGCACGTTGCCGCGAAATTCCACTAACTGCAAATCCGGCCGCCGCAGCGCCAGTTGCGCCCGCCTACGCAGCGACGACGACCCCACCACCGCCCCTTGTGGCAGATCGGCCAGCCCCGTCACCGTGGGCGACACGAACGCATCCCGCACATCCTCGCGCGGCAGATAGCAATCCAGCAGCAACCCATCCGGCTGCACCGTCGGCATGTCCTTCATCGAATGCACCGCGATGTCGATGCCGCCGTCCAGCAGCGCCTCCTCGATCTCGCGCGTGAACAGGCCCTTGCCGCCGATGTCTTTCAGCGCGCGGTCCTGAATCTGGTCGCCCATCACTTTGATGACGCAGATCGCAAACGCATCCTCTGGCAGCGAAAAAGCCGCCATCAAACAGCGCCGCACCTCATGCGCCTGCCACAGCGCAAGGGGCGATCCACGGGTTCCGATACGCAAGGGTTGGGCGGGGGTGGGAAGCATCATTGTCATGGCGCATAGCCATATCGCTGTCAGTCAAAGCTGACAACGACTATTGACAAGCCCCCCGCCGCATTGGACGAAACGCGGGGAACAGGAGTTGTCGATGACCAAAACCATTCTGCGCGCCCTTGCCGGGGAAACCTTGCCAACCCCGCCAATCTGGATGATGCGGCAGGCCGGGCGATACCTGCCGGAATACCGCGCCACACGCGCGCAGGCGGGCGATTTCCTGAAGCTGTGCTACAATTCCGACCTCGCCGCCGAGGTGACGCTGCAACCGATCCGGCGTTACGGCTTTGACGCCGCAATCCTGTTTGCCGATATCCTGCTGCTGCCACAGGCCATGGGAGCCGACCTTTGGTTCGAAACCGGCGAAGGCCCGCGCCTGTCCACCATCACCGATATGGCAGGTGTCAACGCCCTGAAACCGACCGACGCCATCCACGACACGCTGCATCCGATCTATGAAACCCTGCGCATTCTGAAACGCGAACTTCCCAACGAGACAACGCTGATCGGCTTTGCCGGGGCACCGTGGACGGTGGCCACTTACATGATCGCAGGCCGCGGCTCGCCGGATCAGGCAGCCGCCCATGCCCTGAAAAATACTGACCGCGCCGCATTTGCCGCCCTGATCGACCGCATCACCGGCGGCACGATTGAATACCTGTCCGCGCAAGTCGATGCCGGGGCCGAGGTGATCAAGTTGTTTGATTCATGGGCCGGGTCACTGAAAGGGCAGGATTTTACCGATTTCGCCGTCAAACCCGCCGCCACCATCATCGAAGCACTCAAGGCCCGCCATCCCGGCCTGCCCATCATCGCCTTCCCGCGTGAGGCGGGGGATGCCTACATCGGCTTTGCGCGCGCGACAGGGGCCGATTGTGTGGCCATCGACAATTCCGTCAGCCCGGAATGGGCCGCCGCACATGTGCAAAAGGACGGCTGCGTGCAGGGCAACCTCGCGCCCGAACACATGGTCACGGGCGGTGCCGCCCTTGTGGCTGCGACCCGTCATGTGGTGCAGGCGTTCCGGGGCGGGCCACATATCTTCAATCTTGGGCACGGCATCACACCGGATGCCAACCCCGACCACGTGAAACTGATGATCGACACCGTCAGGGGCGGCTGAAAACCGGGGCTACAGCCCCGGCAGCAACCGCGACAACCCGCGCCGATCAAAGGTCGCGCCCTGATTTGCGCCGAACGAGAATGACGCCCCCACACCCACGAACGCCTCGCTGTCCGACACGCCTGCAGAGTCGATCTTGATCGACCCCAGTTCGGCAAAAAGCCCGGTCTGTTCGCCCACCGCCAGATCGCCACGCAGGCCAAACCGCGTCAGATCATCGCCGCCGCCCAGATCAACCCGATCAAGCGATGCGCCAACATCAATCGTGTCCGTCGCCTGAAACTTTCCGCTGACACCAATGGCATCACCCAGCGAATCCGCCTCGTCGCTGATGGCAAAATACCCCTCCACCCCGGCGCGCCCGAATTCATGCCCCACTTCCGCGCCGATGAATGCCAGGCTTTCATCCTCGACCTCATCCGCGCCGATGAACAGGCCGGCCGAGGTTGAATCCCCCAGACGGTAGATGCCATGCACGGTCACCGTGGTGGTGTTTTCACCCACGAAATTGAACCGATGCACACCGGCATCGACCTGCAGCCCGAAACTGCGGCCAAAGCCCAACTCGACCGACCCCTCAAGACTGCTGCGGGCAACATCTGCGTCGTCGATGAAAAGCGAATGGCCGATACTGATATCGCCACCCGTCACGTCGAACGCCTGCGCAAGCGTCGGTGCACACAATCCGCACGCAACGATCGAAATCGTTCTGATAAACATAGGGCTGCTCCTCGGTCTTTTTTGTTTTCTTCCCGAAGACGTAGCACAGCAGGCGGGGCGTGTTAACCTTTTTCGCTGCTGATGGCGGCGCACAACACTGTTACTCAGAACGCGGGCTTGATCGACGTGAACTCCGCCTCGATCACGATATCGACCGCGTCACTGACGCCGAAATTCGTGCCCGGTGCAGGCACCCCGTATCCCATGCCGAAATCCGACCGCATAATCTGCCCGGTTGCCGAAAATCCGATGCGCGCGCCGCCCGGATCGAAGTCCGTCAACCCATAGCCGCCGTTATACCTCACCTGCAGCGTCACCACCTGCGTCACCCCGTGCAGCGTCAGATCACCCGTGACATCGGCGGTCATGGCACCCGTCGGGGCAACGGCGGTGCTGGTGAAGGTGATGTCGGGAAATTGGCCTGCGTCCAGAAACTCCGGTCCCGCCACCACCGCGTTGAAATCCAGCGCGGGATCCGGGTAATGGGTTTCGACCGACCCCGCATCAATCGTCGCCGCCAGTGTCATGGCCGCCGGATTGCCCGGATCAAAGGTCAGCGTTGCATCATATCGCGTAAACAGCGCGGTGTAATTCGACAGGCCAAGGTGGCTGACGGAAAACAGCACCCGCGCATGACCCCGGTCAATGTAATAGGTCCCCGCTGGTGGTGGCGGCAGGTCCTGACCCCTCGCCAGAACTGGGATCAGGCTTGCCACAAGGATCATCGCGCGCAACATCACTCCACCCCCTGTTTTGCCACAACCATCCCTTACCGACACCGAAAGTCAATTCTTGGCACTGGCATCCGCCGCAAAAACTCAACATCCTGCGCAGCACACGTCGGGGGGAAAACCATGTCACTGATTGCCGAACTGACCGCACTGCTGGGACCGGGCCATGTGCTGACCGGGGCCGATACCGCGCGCCACAGCGCGGACTGGACTGGCAAGTTCACCGCAAACCCCGTTGCCGTCGCCCGCCCCGGCACCACAGATGAGGTCGCCGCCTGCTTGCGCCTTGCCGCCGCCCACGGCGTGTCGGTCGTGCCCGTGGCGGGCCTCACCGGCATTGTCGGCGGCGCGATGACGACAGGTGGCCTGATGATCAGCGTCGAACGTCTGAACCGCATCCGCGAGATCAAGCCCGCCGCGCGCATCGCGGTGGTCGAGGCGGGCGTGGTGCTGTCCACACTGCATGCCGCCGCCGAAGAACAGGGCCTTTACTTCCCGCTGTGGTTTGGCTCGCGTGGCTCGGCGATGATTGGCGGTGTCTTATCCACCAATGCCGGCGGGTCGAACGTGCTGCGCTATGGCTCCACCCGCGGTTTGTGTCTGGGGCTTGAGGTCGTGTTGGCCGATGGCCGCATCCTCAACCTGATGGGGCAATTGCACAAGGATAACTCCGGCTATGATCTGCGCGATCTCTTTATCGGGGCCGAAGGCACGCTGGGCATCATCACGGCGGCAGTGATGAAACTGGTGCCCGCCCCCCGCGCCTATGCCACCGCCACCCTTGCCATGCCGACGGTCGCGGCGGCGCTGGCCCTGCTGAACACCCTGCGCGATGCGACGGGCGGTCTGGTCGAGGCGTTCGAATACATGCCCGACACCTATATGCGCCGATTGGCTGAGGCCCGCCCCGATATCCGGCAGGCCTTTGATCCCGCCCCGCCGGTGACGATCCTTGTCGAACTTGGTGCGACCGCCCCGCGCGATACCGCCCCCGGCCCGGATGGCCGCACGCCCCTGACGGCACTGTTGGAAGATACGCTTGCCCCCCTGCTGGCCGATGGCACGCTGATCGATGCCGAGATCGCCCAGACCGAGGCACAACGCCGCGCGATGTGGCAAAGGCGCGAACTGGCTGCCGAAATCACCTATGCCCGCAAGCCTGCCATTGATACCGACATTTCCCTGCCGCTGGACGGCATCGCCACATTCCTTGACCGCATCCATGCCACATTGCCCGCACTGGACACCGGGGCCGAAACCTTTGCCGTGGCACATCTGGGGGATGGCAACATCCATTTCACGGTTTTCCCAACGCGGGATGATGCCATGCTGGCCGACCGCGTGATCAACCAGATCGAGGATATCGTAGCCGATCTGGGCGGCAGCTTTTCTGCCGAACATGGTGTGGGCCTGTCAAAAAAGCCGTCGATGGCACGGCAAAAAGATCCTGTGGCCATCGCCGTCATGCGCCAGATCAAGCAGGCGCTTGATCCCGACAACCGCATGAATCCGGGCAAGATCTTGCCATAGGCTTACCTTGCGAAACTTTCCACATAGGCCACGGTGCGCGGCAGGCAGATGCCGTGCAGATCATATTGGCTGACCACGGATCGCCGTGCGGCGGCCCGCAACCCGTCAAAGCGCGCAGGATTGGCCAGCGTGTCAATCAGGGTGTCAGACCACGCACCCACATCAAAGAAATCCACCAGCAACCCGTTTTCACCATGCCGGATCATTTCTTGCACCGGGGCCGTGCGCGACCCCACCACCAGCGCACCCGCCGCCATCGCCTCCACCATCGACCATGACAGAACGAACGGATAGGTAAGATACGCATGCACCCGGGCAATCTGCATCAGCGCGATGAAATGCGCATAGCTGATCTTGCCCACGAAATGCACGCGGGTAAGGTCGATCTGGCCCCGCACCTCGTCCAGAATGGTATCTTTCCAGCCCATCTTGCCCGCAGGCGCATTGCCATAGCTGACGCTGTCGCCACCCACGATCACCACTTGTGCATCTGGCCGCGCCGC
Source organism: Rhodobacterales bacterium (assembly GCA_031396505.1). GTDB lineage: Bacteria > Pseudomonadota > Alphaproteobacteria > Rhodobacterales > Rhodobacteraceae > JAAFHS01. The sequence continues at coordinate 893 of JANNKX010000365.1, read as the reverse complement.
CAGTACCGCAGGCAGCGCCCGCATAAAGATGTGATAGCCGCGATAAGGTTCAAGATTGCGGTTGACGAAGGTCAGCACCTCATCGCCCGCCCGCAGGGTATGGCCGTTCGACAGATCAAGGCTAGCGCCCGGATTGGGGGCAAGCAGTTCGGTGTTCACCCCGTCAAAGATCACCTCGATCATCCGCCGCAGCGGTGCCGGATAGGTGCTCGCCTGCCATTCGGTCGGCGAAAGCCCGCCATCCGCATGGGTCAAGGCCTGCCCCAGATGCGTGGTCCGCCCCTGCGCGATCATCACCTGATCAAAGCTGGCCGGGCTGAATTCGGGGTCGAACCCCACATCCGCGCCACGCCCCTTGTAATAGAACTCCGCATAGACAATCAGCCGCGCCTCCGGCCAGACCTCTTTCAGGAACAAGGTCTCGCCCCATCCCGAATGCCCCACGATGATATCGGGCGTATAGCCTTGCGCATCACGCAACTGAATCGCCGCGCGCGCCACCGTCACGCCTCGATCGCTCATCGTGGTGTAATTCCGGCCAAGCCGCGTCTGCGCCGGATCCACCTTTTGCGCCGCATGGGTATATTTCACCATCGGAATGTCACTGGGCCGCGGGTTCACAGCATCCGTCAGCGCCACACAGTCATGCCCGCGCGCCGCAAGGGCCGGGGCCAGATGCAGAAACTGCCCCGGAAAGTTCTGATGCACGAACAGGATTTTCACAGCACGTCCCCGAAGGCCGCCTTCATCAGGGTACGGGTGTATGCATGCGCGGGGTTTGCGAACAATGCCTCCGCCGTGCCCGCCTCCACGATATCACCGTCCTTCATCACGATCACGCGGTGCGACATCGCCCGGATCACGGCGAGATCGTGGCTGATGAAGATGTAGCT
>JANNKX010000352.1:0-2406 GCA_031396505.1 Rhodobacterales bacterium | reverse complement strand
GCGCCGCGCACGGGCTGATGGCCCGCCCCGATATCGCGCACCGTCAAGTCCGGGTCATCGGCGGCAGCCGTGCCCGCCCCAATCAGCACGGCATCGTGCGACAGGCGCATCGCATGTACCATGCGACGTGCATCCGGACCCGTGATCCAGCGCGATTCACCGGTGGCCGTTGCCGTCCGCCCGTCCAGCGTTGTGGCCAGTTTCAGGGTGACGAAGGGTAGTCCTTGCGTGACACGTTTCAGAAACCCCGCCGTCACACCTCGCGCTGCATCGGCAAGAACGCCTTCGGTTACGTCAATCCCCGCCGCACGCAACATCGCGTGCCCCTGCCCGGCCACACGCGGATCCGGGTCGGTGATGGCCGTCACGACGCGCGCCACTCCCGCCGCGATCAGCGCATCGGCACAAGGCGGGGTCTGGCCGTGATGCGCGCAAGGCTCCAGCGTAACATACACTGTCGCCCCCCGTGCCGCATCGCCCGCCTGCGCCAGTGCCACGCGTTCGGCATGGGGCCGTCCACCGGGTTGGGTAAACCCCCGCCCGGCGACACGCCCGTCTTTGATGATAACGCAGCCCACCGATGGGTTCGGCCACACACGACCAAGCCCCCGTGCAGCGAGCACGAGGGCATGAGCCATGTGGTCCGTATCGTTCACTCTTCCGACGCGCCGCCGGGGCGAAGTTCGGATACGAAGCGGTCAAAGTCATCTGCCGCCTGAAAGTTCTTGTAAACGCTCGCAAACCGGACATAGGCCACAGTGTCGATCCGCGCCAGACTTTCCATCACGATCTCGCCGATTACCTTGGACGAGATATCAGTATCGCCAAGGCTTTCCAGCCTGCGGACAATACCGGAAATCATCTGGTCGATGCGTTCGGGGTCGATCGGGCGCTTCTGCATCGCGATGCGGATTGAGCGTTCCAGCTTGGTGCGGTCGAAATCCTCGCGCTTGCCCGATGATTTGATCACGATCAGATCGCGCAACTGCACGCGTTCATAAGTGGTGAACCGCCCGCCGCAGGCCGGACAGAACCGCCGCCGCCGGATGGCGACATGGTCCTCGGCCGGACGCGAGTCCTTAACCTGGGTATCGATATTGCCGCAGAATGGGCAGCGCATGGGCCCCCTCCTTGCTTGTTGTTATGCCTGCCTCAAGGTGCGGGGGTTATCTCCCCCCGTCATGACTGACTATAGAGACATCGCGCAGGCTTCGGCCACAAACAATAGCCGCATACCGCATATAGGGGCAAGGGTGTGGCAGGGCGGACTCAGGGGTGGGGGCGGGTTGACCGGCATTTTGTGCGGAATGGGTTGGCGATGACGTCTCTTGCCCCGGCGCGCGACCGGCAGGGTTGGCAGGCGCGTGCTGCAATGGCGTTCGCAAAGGGGTTTATGGATCGGTGCCGTCCACCGGGGTTTTGCTGATGATGCTGTCCGGGCGGCCGGCCGCGCTGCGGTTTCGGTGGGGCGTTGGTCGGCGCTGCGCGCAGTCTGGCTTGGGCGGTCGCGGGCGGTTGGTTGCCACCCACCCCAAGCTTGCCGGGTCACGGATGGGCGGGTTTGGCCAGATAGCGCGCGATGTCATCCTTAAGGACCATGCGTTCGCGCCGCAGCCGGGCTTCCTCGGCGTCGGACACAGGCTCGATCCGTTCTTCCGCCCGGTGCACGGCCCGGTTCGCCGCGTGGTAGCGATCTGTAAGGCTGCGGAAATGCGCATCACTTTCCCGCAGGGCATGGATGCGGTCAGTCTGCGCCGGAAAGTCCTGCGCGAGTTCATGGGGTGTGGACATGGGTGGCCTCCTGCAAGGTGATGCGGAAAGTGTGGCATGGCGGCGCGGTGGCGACGTTGATGTGGATCAAGGGATGAGCCGGATCACAAAACAGTCCAGTGGCCTCGTCGTCGGGGGAACGCCGCACTGCGGCCTTTCCTCATCCTCCTCCATCCTGGTGAACGCCCGAGCATACTTGCGAGGGCCGGCAGGCGGGCACGGGCCTTGTGCCATCACCCACACAGGGCAGCGCGTGACCGCCGGGTGGGCGCGGCAATGGCTGTTCTGAGCACTTTATGGTTCAGCCGCACCCACAGACATTCTGCTGGCGACGCAGCAAAAGCCCCCCCCGAGGGGGGTGATGAGCGATCAGAAATCGCCCAGTGGACGTTTTCCGCGAAGAACGCCCGCCCCGTGGGCGGGCCGGGAGGCGGGCGCTGCCCGGCGGGGCGTGCCGCGCCTTGATTCCGGGCGGGGAATGTAGAGTATGCCTTTGTGTGCGGATTGTTCACTGGCATCCACCCTAAGCAAGAGAGCAAAGCACGTCGCGCGGGTTTCAGCCACTCTACCGCGCGACAATGCGCCAAAGGTTGTTCGGGATCACCAAGAATTCACGCCCAACTTCCTGTCACCGTC
>JANNKX010000335.1:0-2454 GCA_031396505.1 Rhodobacterales bacterium | reverse complement strand
ATCGGCGTCGGGGCCACGCGCGATTTTCTGGCCGAAGTGGCCGCGATCACCGGCCTTTCTGCAGATGTCGATGAATCGCGGTTGCGCCAGCCCTGGTGGGCGGCATCCGTGGACAGCACCTACCTGACAGGCAAGCGCGTCTTCATCTTTGGCGATGCCACCCATGTCATTGCCGCCGCCCGGATTGCACGCGATGAAATCGGGTTCGAGGTTGCAGGCATCGGCTGTTTCAACCGCGAAGGTGCGCGCGCCGTGCGTGCGGCGGCCAAGGGTTACGGCCTCGAGGCGTTGATTTCGGATGATTACCTTGAGGTCGAAGCGGCGATTGCGGCCCTGTCGCCCGAACTGATCCTTGGCAGCCAGATGGAACGCCATATCGCCAAAAAGCTGGGCATCCCCTGTGCGGTGATTTCGGCCCCCGTGCATGTGCAGGACTTCCCCGCGCGCTACAGCCCGCAGATGGGGTTCGAGGGCGCGAATGTCATCTTTGACACATGGATCCATCCGCTGGTGATGGGTCTGGAAGAACATCTGCTGACGATGTTCCGCGAGGATTTCGAATTTCATGATGGTGCCGGGGCCAGCCATCATGGCGGCAAGCATGTGGTGCGCGCCGAACCGGAAACGCAGGCCGAACTCGCGGCCACATCTGAACATTCGGCTGATATCGTCTGGCTTTCCGATGCCGAACGCGAACTGAAGAAGATCCCGTTCTTTGTGCGCGGCAAAGCCAAGCGCAACACCGAAAAATATGCCGCTGAAAAAGGCCTAGCCGCCATCAATATCGATACGCTGTATGAGGCAAAGGCACATTATGCGCGATGACCGCACCATCATCGGCCAACAGATGAACGCGGGCTACCGTGTTGTTATCGTGACGCTTGACGCGCATGCCGCAGGGCCTGCCGCGCGCATCACGCCGCGTCTGGCGCGGGATTTTCCGGGGCTTGAAGTTTCGGTGCATTCCGCTGCCGAATGGACCGAAAATCCCGGTGCCCTGCTGCGGACCAAAGCGGCCGTCAACGCGGCAAACCTTGTCATCGCGAATCTTTTGTTCATCGAGGAACATGTGCAGGCGATCCTGCCGGAACTGACCGCCGCGCGGGCGCGCGCCGACGCCTTTGTCGGCATCATTGCCGATCCGGCCATCGTGCGCCTGACCCGGATGGGTGATCTTGACATGTCCAAGCCCGCCTCGGGCATGGCGGCACTGATGAAAAAGCTGCGCGGCTCCAAAGAGCCTTCTGCGGCCTCGGGCGAGCGGCAGATGGCAATGCTGCGCCGCTTGCCGAAAATCCTGCGCTGGATCCCCGGCAAGGCGCAGGACATGCGCGCCTGGTTCTTGTCGATGCAATACTGGCTGGGCGGGTCGGACGACAATCTGGAACAGATGTTGCGCTTTTTGATGGGCCGCTATGCCAAGGCGACCTTCGGCCAGCTGGCCGAGGCCAAGGCCCCGATCGAATACCCCCATGTTGGCTTGTACCACCCCAAGCTGGGCGCCCGCATCACCACGGACCTGCGCGATCTGCCGCGTCCTGCCGGGGCCACGGCGACGGTCGGCCTTGTGATGTTGCGGTCCTATATCCTTGCGTCGGATACCGCGCATTACGACGCCGTGATCGCAGCCTTCGAGGCGCGCGGCATTGCCGTCGTACCCGCCTTTGCCGGCGGGCTTGACAGCCGACCGGCGATGGATGCCTTCATGCGCGGGCCGCAAGGGGCCACCGTCGACGCGCTGGTGTCATTGACCGGGTTCAGTCTGGTGGGTGGGCCTGCCTATAACGACAGCCCGGCAGCCGTCATGGCACTTGCCAATCTTGATGTCCCCTATGTTGCGGCCCATCCGCTGGAATTCCAGACGCTGGGCCAATGGGGGAAATCCGGCGGGGGTCTTGGCCCGGTAGAGACGACGATGCTGATCGCCCTGCCCGAGATCGACGGAGCGACGAACCCCACGGTCTTTGCGGGCCGCCATGATCTGAACGGCTGTGATGGCTGTGCGCGGCACTGCCGGGCGGCGACCACGGTCAGCCTTGAAACCCGCGCGATGGCCCCCTGCCCCGAACGCATCGCGGCCCTTGCCGACAAAACCGCCCGTCTGGCACTTCTGCGCCGCTCGGCAGTGGCCAAGCGCCGGGTGGGCATCGTGCTTTACGGCTTTCCGCCGAATGCGGGCGCGGCCGGCACCGCCGCGTATCTGGGTGTTTTCGAAAGCCTGTTGAACACGCTGCAGGCGATGGCGGCGCAAGGCTATGACGTGGCGCCACCGGCGACGGTCGACGATCTGCGCGCGGCAGTCCTGGGCGGAAATGCCAAGATGTTTGGCCAGCCCGCCAATGTGGCCGTCACCGTGCCAGCCGCCGACATCGTCGCCAAGACGCCCTGGCTGGCCGACGTTGAATCCGTTTGGGGCCCGGCCCCGGGCCGCCATCAGACCGACGGGCGCGGCGT
>JANNKX010000330.1:0-6328 GCA_031396505.1 Rhodobacterales bacterium | reverse complement strand
GTGACGGGCGACATTGCAGGCGTGGCACGCGGCAAGGCCATGCCCGCCTCGAAATTCGCGCATCAGGCCAACTACTTCCTGCCGAATTCGATCTTTTTGCAAACCATCACCGGGGAATGGGCTGACAACCCGTTTGACGCCTTCACCGAACCCGACATGATCATGGTTCCCGATTTCAGCACCGCCACCGCTGCACCCTGGACGGCGGACGTGACGCTGCAAGTCATCCATGACGCCAAGGATCAGGAAGGCAACCTCGTGCCCTTCGCGCCGCGCAACGTGCTGCGCCGGATCATGGACCTGTATGCAGCACAAGGCTGGGCGCCGGTTGTGGCCCCCGAGATGGAATTTTTCCTGACCGCCCGCAACATCGACCCTAATCAACCCGTGATCCCGCCCATGGGGCGTTCGGGCCGCCGTGCCGCTGGCAAACAGGCCTATTCCCTGTCGGCGGTCGATGAAAACGGCAAGGTCATCGACGACATCTATTATTTCGCCGAGGCGCAGGGCTTGGAAATCGACGGCATCCTGCAAGAGGGCGGCGCTGGCCAGATCGAGCTGAACCTTGCGCACGGCGACCCGATCCGCCTTGCCGATGAGGTGTTCTTTTTCAAACGCCTGATCCGCGAGGCCGCCCTGCGCCACGATTGTTTCGCCACTTTCATGGCCAAACCCATCGCGGGCGAACCGGGCAGTGCCATGCACATTCACACGTCAGTCGTCGATGCAAAGACCGAAAAGAACATCTTCGCGGGCCCCAAGGGCGTGGAAACCGAGGCGTTCCTGCATTTCATCGCGGGTCTGCAAAACCACCTTTCGGGCGCCATTGCTCTCATCGCACCCTATGTGAACAGCTACCGCCGCTACGTCCCCGATTTCGCCGCGCCCATCAACCTTGAATGGGGCCGCGACAACCGCACCACCGGCCTGCGCATCCCGATCAGCAGCCCTGCCGGACGCCGCGTTGAAAACCGCCTGCCCGGTATGGATTGCAACCCCTACCTCGGCATTGCCGCCACCCTCGCCTGCGGCTATCTGGGGTTGATGGAAAAAAAGGCCCCCCGGTCTGAATTTGCGGGTTCTGCCTACATCGACAGCGATGAAATTCCGGTCAACCTTGGCGACGCGCTGGACTTGCTTGAGGAAGTCAAGGCCCTGCAAGAGGTTGTCGGCGTTGTTTTCTGCAAGGTCTATGACAGCGTTAAACGCAACGAATACAAAGAGTTCCTGCAGGTCATCAGCCCATGGGAACGCGAACATCTGCTGCTGAATGTATGAACCTGCTCTACGCCAATGACCGCAAGGGCGAATACCCGCCCTCGTATTACGCCGCCACCGCCACGCCGCTTGATGCGTTCCCCACGCTGCAAGGCGCGCAAACCGCCGATGTCTGCGTGGTCGGCGGCGGCTACATGGGCCTTTCTGCCGCGCTGCATCTGGCAGAGGCCGGCCATGATGTGCTGCTGGTCGAGGCGCACAGGGTGGGCTTTGGCGCATCGGGTCGCAACGGCGGGCAGGTGGGCACTGGCCAGCGCCGCGATCAGGATGATCTGGAACGCATGGTCGGGCGCGAAGATGCCCACCGCCTGTGGGATCTGGCGGAAGACGCCAAAGCGCTGGTGCGCGATCTGATCACCCGGCACGCCATGCCCGTCACCTTCCGCCCGGGCGTCGCCCATGCCTGCTGGACCGACGCGGAAGTCGCCCACGAACACACCTACGCCGCCCGCCTTGCGCGCGATTATGGCTATGATCAGATCGAACCCCTCGACACCCCCGCCATCCGACGCCTCATCGGCTCACCCGCCTTCAAGGGCGGCACCATCGACCGGGGTGCAGGCCATATCCACCCCCTCAACTTCGCCATCGGTCTGGCAAAGGCCGCCGCCGCCGCAGGCGTGCGGATTGTGGAACGCACCGAAGTGCTGCAAATCCGCCCCGGTGCCAGATCCGTCGTGCAAACCACATCCGGCACCGTCACGGCCAACCACGTCATCCTTGCCGGCAACGGCTATATGGCTGGCCTCGCGCGCCAGTATTCGGCAAAAGTCATGCCGATCAACAACTTCATCATCGCCTCCGAACCCCTTGGTGACCGCGCAAAGGACATCCTTTCCCAACCCATCGCCGTCGCCGATACCAAATTCGTCGTCAACTACTGGCGTCTGTCCGACGACAACCGCCTGCTGTTTGGCGGTGCTGAAAGCTATGGCTACCGCTTTCCCGACATCATCCGCGCCGTGACCAAACCCATGCTCGACATCTACCCCCAGATGCGCGGCGTGAAGATCGACTACGCCTGGGGCGGCACCCTCGCCATCACCGTCAACCGGATGCCCGCCCTTTTGCGCATCCACCCCAATGTCATGGCCGCCTCGGCCTGCTCCGGCCACGGCGTTGCCATGGCCACCATGACCGGGCGCATCATGGCAGAGGCGATCCACACCCAATCGGCGCAGTTCGACCTGCTGTCATCCCTGCCAAAATCCAGCTTCCCCGGCGGGGCCGCCCTGCGCTGGCCCCTCCTCGTGCTGGCCATGACATGGTATTCCATGCGTGACAGGCTCGGCCTCTAAGCTTCTTTCCGCCCTTGTCATCAACATGTCACTGGCATTTCCACCGATGAAACACTACAGGTTTCCCAAATATGACATTCAGGAAAACTGTAGATGGCACCCGACGGACAAACTCTCGCCCCCAACGTCTATGAAGCCGAACCCATCCCCGATGCCGCCCGCGCCGAGATTGACCGCCTGCTGACATCCGGCGATCTGTTCCGCTACACCGCCCCCGAAGGTGCCCCCGTGGCCCTGCTTGAGGCCGGATTCGCGGCCCTCCTCGGGTCCCGTTACGCCCTTGCCGTGTCCTCCTGCTCCGCTGCACTCTTTCTGTCGCTCAAGGCACTCGACCTGCCGCGCGGCGCACGCGTCCTCATTCCCGCCTTCACCTTCGCCGCTGTCCCCTCCGCCGTCGTCCACGCCGATTGCACCCCCATCCTTGTCGAGGTCGGCCCCAATTACCGCGTCGACCTCACCGATTTTACCGCCAAACTGCCCGGCGCGGATGCCGTGATGATCAGCCACATGCGCGGCCATACCTCTGACATGGACGCCATTATGGCACTCTGCGATGCGGCAAATATTCCCGTGATTGAAGATGCCGCCCACAGCCTTGGCACCACTTGGGCGGGCCGCAACATCGGTACCATCGGGCGTATCGGCTGCTTTAGTTTCCAGTCCTACAAACTGGTGAACGCGGGCGAAGGCGGCATCATGGTGACCGACGACCCCGAACTCGCCGCCCGCGCCATCATCATGTCTGGCGCCTATGAGCAGAACTGGAAAAAGCACCCCGGCCTGCAGAACAGCTTCTGCCACTGGCAGAACAAACTGCCGCTGTACAATCTGCGCATGCAGAACCTGTCGGCCGCCGTCATCCGCCCGCAATTGCCATTGGTCGCAGACCGCGTGGCCAAGGGCCTCGCCAACCACGACTATGTCGCCGCCCGCCTGAACCAGACCGCCAAGCTGCATGTCCCCCCGGCCTTGGCCGCCGAAAGCCGCGCACCCGACAGCATCCAGTTCAACCTGACGGGCGATTGGACCGATGCACAGGCGCTTGGCTTCCAGTCGGCCGCCAAGGCGCGCGGCGTCTCCGTACAGGTGTTTGGCCTGTCCGAAGGCAATGCGCGGGCATTCTGGAACTGGGAATTCCTCGGGCCCCCGCCCGACCTGCCGCAAACCCGCGCCATGCTGATGCGCGCCTGCGACGTCCGCCTGCCCGCCCGCCTCACAAAACCCGAACTCGATTACATCGCCGACGCCCTGATCGACGCCGCCACCGACGCGTCAGCGCCCTGACTGCCGATCTTCCTCTCTGCGAAAATATCCCCGCCGGAGGCTCCGCCGCTGGGCACGCACACCGACATCACAGGCACAAACACCAACGCCGTCGCAAGGGGCTCGATGCCCCGCGCGACGGCCCCCCCGTTCAGGCATCACACCCCGTCGCGCCAGCGGTTCACAATCGGATAGCGCCGGTCCAGCCAGAACGCCCGTTTCGTCAGCCGTGTCCCCGGTGCCGCCTGAAACCGCTTGTATTCGCTCAGATACACCAGCTGTTCGATCTTTTTGACCATCCCCCGGTCAAACCCATCCGCCACCAGCGCCTCCACCGACATGTCCCGGTCCACCAGCCCGTCCAGTATCCGGTCAAGGATGTCATAGGGCGGCAGGCTGTCCTCGTCCTTCTGATCCGGGCGCAACTCGGCTGATGGCGGCTTGTCGATCACCCGCGGCGGGATTACCACGCCCGCAGGCCCCATCATCCACGCATGGTGATGGGCATTCCGCCAGCGGCATGTCTCAAACACCCGTGTCTTGTACAGATCCTTGATCGGGTTGAACCCGCCATTCATATCCCCGTAAATCGTGCAATAGCCTACCGCCACTTCCGACTTGTTCCCCGTCGTCAGCAGCATCTCGCCAAACTTGTTCGACAGCGCCATCAACATCAGGCCACGCAGACGGCTTTGAATGTTCTCTTCCGTGATCCCCGGCTGCGTCCCTTCAAACAGCGGCCCCAGCGCATCTGCAACCGCCGCCTGCCCCCCCGAAATCGGCACTGTATCCAGACGGCAGCCCAAGGTCTGCGCCACCGCCGCCGCATCATCCAGCGATCCCTGTGACGTGTACCCCGATGGCAGCATCACACAGCGCACATTCGCAGGCCCGATCGCATCCGCCGCAATCGTCGCCACAATCGCAGAGTCAATCCCCCCCGACAGGCCCAGCAGCACGCGTTTGAACCCTGTCTTGCCCAGATAATCCCGCAACGACAAAACCATCGCATGATAATCCGCCTCATACGACGTCGGCAGCCCCGCCATCATGCCCGGCTTTGCCCGCCAGCCATCAGGCCCCTTTTCGAAATCCACATGCGCAACGCAATCTTCAAACTGTGGCATCTGCACCGCCAGATGCCCGCCAGGGTTCAGAACGAAAGACGCCCCGTCAAACACCTGGTCATCCTGCCCCCCCGTCATGTTCAGATACACCAGCGGCAACCCCGTCTCGATCACCCGCGCCACCATCAGGTTCGTGCGCACCGCAGGCTTGCCCCGGTGATAGGGCGACCCGTTCGGCACCAGCAGAATTTCCGCCCCCGTCTCGGCCAGTGTCTCGCTCACCTCGGCGTGCCACGCATCCTCGCAGATCGGCGTGCCAATCCGCAGCGGCCCCACCCGGTACGGCCCGTGAATATCCGCAGGCGTGAACACCCGCTTTTCGTCAAACACCCCGTCATTGGGCAATTCATGCTTCTGGATCACCGTTTGCACCCGGCCATCCTGCAGAATGTAATACGCGTTGTACAACTGCCCGCCCCGCAGATGTGGCCCGCCGATCCCCAGGGCCGGCCCATCCACAATCCCCGCTGCCAGCGCCCCAATCGCCGCCATCGCCTCGGCCACAAACGCGGGCCGCAACACAAGATCCTGCGTCTGATACCCCGTGATGAACATTTCCGTCAGCGCCACCATATCGGCACCCGCCGCCCGCCCCTGTTCCCACGCCCCGCGTGCAAGGGCTGCATTGGCCGCAATCGCCCCCACCACCGGGTTCAGTTGTGCAAGCGTCAGGCGAAAGGTCTCGGGCATCATACACTCCGCTGTATCACGCGCGTTCTATCACAAGCCCGCGCAAGTAAAAGGCCGCGACCTTGTCACACCACCGGGCAAAAGCTAGGGTGCCTCCAGCAGCCTGCAGGAGTCCCCATGCGCATGATCTTCACACTGGCAGCCGCCCTCGCTCTGGCCGCGCAGATGACCCATGCCCAAGAGATCGTCACCAAACAATATGATGATGGGTCCGTCTATGTCGGCACCTTTGTGAACGGGCGGCAAGACGGCACTGGCACCTATACCCTGCCCAATGGCTATGAATACACAGGTGCATGGGTCGCGGGCGAAATCAGCGGTCTGGGCATGGCCCGTTACCCCAACGGTTCTGTCTATGAAGGCACGTTTCTGGCGGGCAAACCCGAAGGCACCGGCAAGATCACCTTTCCCGACGGCGGCACTTACGAGGGTGACTGGACATCCGGGGCGATGACCGGAACCGGCACCGCGCGCTATGCCAGCGGCGCCGTCTACACCGGCGGCTTTGTCGGCGGCACCCAGCACGGGCAGGGCGTGATCGACGGCCCCGATGGCTATCGCTATGAAGGTGGCTTTGTCGACGGCATCAAAGAAGGGAAAGGGATCATCACCTACCCCGACGGCGCAGTGTACGACGGCAGCCTGGTCGCTGGCCTGCGCGATGGCAGCGGT
>JANNKX010000324.1:0-6190 GCA_031396505.1 Rhodobacterales bacterium | reverse complement strand
GTCCATTGCGGCGCCGGTGACCTGCGGCTGGCAGCGGATGCAATAGGGGTCCTGCACACGGTGGTCGTCGTTGCGGTGGGATTCGCGGATGGCGGATCCCGCAAGCAGGGTGCGCAGGGTTGCCGCCGCCGCGATCTGGCCTGCGTGGCCGCGCAAGCTGTGAATCTCGGGGTGCAGGGGGGCGGTGGAGCCCATGATGGCATCGGTGGACATGGCGGAGATGACAAGAGCGCTGCAGGCGTTGCGCCAGGCGTCAAACAGGCCAGCGAGGGCGTAGGCAGTGCTGAACTGGGTGCCGTTGATGAGGGCGAGGCCTTCCTTGGGGCCGAGGATCAGGGGGGCGAGGCCTGCGTTGGCAAGGGCGGTGGCGGCCGGCAGGGTCTGGCCTGCCTGCGTGACCATGCCGGTGCCGATCATGGCGGCGGTCATATGGGCAAGGGGGGCGAGATCGCCGGAGGCCCCGACAGAGCCTTGGGCGGGGATATGGGGGGTGATGTCATGGGCGAGCATGGCTTCGATCTGGGCCACGACATCCCAGCGGACGCCGGATGCGCCACGGCCAAGCGACAGCAGTTTCAGCGCCATCATCAGACGGGCGATGTTGCGGGGCATCGGATCGCCGACGCCGCAGCAATGTGACAGGATCAGGTTTCGTTGCAGGATTGCGGTATCCCGGGGGGCGATCTTGAGGCTGGCGAGTTTGCCGAAACCGGTGTTCACGCCATAGACGGCGGCACCACCAGCGGCGGCGGCACTGATGCGGGCGGCGGCGGCATCGACGGGCGCGCGGGCACTTTCGGGCAGGCGGGCGGGATCACCGCTGCGGTACAGGCGTTCAAGCTGCGCAAGCGTGGTGGCAGCGGGGATCAGGGTTTCAGTGGGCAAGGCTGCCTCCGAAAATGCGGGTGGTCAGGGGGGCGGCCCCGATATGATAGCAGAGTTCGGCGGGGTGGGCGGCATCCCACAGGCAGAGATCGGCGCGCAGGCCGGGGGCGATGGTACCACGGTCGGTCAGGCCAAGGGCGCGGGCGGCGTGGATGGTGGTGGCTGCCAGCGCCTCGATCGGGGTCATGCGGAACAGGGTGCACGCCATGTTCATGGCAAGCGGCAGCGAGGTCATGGGGGAGGAGCCGGGGTTGCAATCGGTGGCGATGGCCATGGGGACGCCTGCGGCGCGTAAGGATTGGATGGGGGGCATTTGGGTTTCACGTAAGGTGTAGAACGCGCCGGGCAGGATGACGGCGATGGTGCCGGCGTCGGCCATGGCGGCGATGCCTGCGGGCGAGAGATATTCGAGGTGATCGGCAGACAGGGCGTGGTGGCGGGCGGCGAGGGCGGCACCGCCCTGATCAGACAGTTGTTCAGCGTGCAGTTTGACGGGCAGGCGACCTGCGCTTGCGGCGGTAAACAGGCGGTCGACCTGCGCGGGGGTGAAGGCGATGGTTTCGCAAAAGGCGTCGACGGCATCAATCAAGCCTTCGGTGTGGGCGGCGTGTAGCGACGGGATGGCGATTTCGTCGATATAGGCATCGGCGCGGCCCGTATATTCGGGCGGGATGGCGTGGGCGGCAAGATGGGTTGTGGTGATGTGGATGGGGCGCAGATACGCGATCTGGCGGGCGGCACGCAGCATCGTCAGCTCTGATGCGATATCAAGCCCATAGCCGGATTTGATTTCGACCGTCGTGGTGCCTGTGGCAATCATCTGGTCGATGCGGGGCAGGGCTGCGGCGATCAGATCATCAAAGCTTGCGGCACGGGTGGCGCGGACGGTGGACACGATGCCGCCGCCGCCGCGGGCGATCTGTTCATAGCTGGCCCCGTTCAGGCGCATTTCAAACTCGGTGGCGCGGTCGCCTGCAAAGACGACGTGGCTGTGGCAATCAATCAGGCCGGGGGTCAGCAGGGCACCCTTGCAATCATGGACAGGCAGGTGGCGATGCGCGGCGGGCAGGGCATCGGTGGGGCCGACCCATGCGATCAGGCCTGCGTCCACCACCACGGCGGCATCGGCAATCAGGCCATAACCATCTGTCATGGTGGCAGCCGTGGCGTGGGTCAGGACGATTCCCATGGTGCTTGCCTTTTACAGGGATGCTGGATTATTATGTCTATACATAATACCCTGTCAAGCGAGGCCGTGATGCAGATCCATGCCAAGACCGCCCTGTTGCCGCATGGCTGGGCGGATGATGTGCGCGTCACCGTTGATGCGGGCCGTATCCTGCAGATCGAGGTTGGGGTGCCGGGCGGGATGGGCATTCTGTGCCCGGCCCCGGTAAACCTGCATAGCCATGTGTTTCAGCGGGCGATGGCGGGGCTGACGGAACAGCGCACGACGGGGCAGGATACGTTCTGGACATGGCGCACGCTGATGTACCGGTTTCTGGAACGCCTGACGCCGGATGACGTGCAGGCGATTGCGGCGCAGGTGTTTCTGGAAATGGCCGAGGCGGGCTATGCGGGGGTGTGCGAGTTTCACTATCTGCACCATGGCCCCGGTGGGGCGCGCTATGACAACGCGGCGGAAATGGCGCTGCGGGTGCTGGCTGCGGCAGATCAGGTGGGGCTGGGGCTGACGCTGCTGCCGGTGTTTTATGAACGGGGGGGCTGTGACGGGCGGGCGCTTGCGGGCGGGCAGTTGCGGTTTGGCAATGATCTGGATGGCTTTGAGCGGCTGTGGCACGCGACCAAGGCAGGCTTGCGCGACATGCCCCTTGATACGGTCATGGGTGTCGCCCCCCATTCACTGCGTGCAGTATCGCCGCAAGGCCTGAACGCCGTGGCGGGGCTGGCCCCGCAGGCGCCGCTGCATCTGCATCTGGCTGAACAGGTCGCGGAAGTGGATGAGGTACTGGTCGATACCGGTGCGCGGCCTGTGGAATGGTTGCTGGCCCATGCAGATGTGGATGCGCGCTGGTGCGCGGTGCATGCGACGCAGATGCAGCCGCATGAGACGCGCGCGCTGGCCCGGACGGGGGCGGTCGCGGGGCTGTGCCCGATGACCGAGGCCAATCTGGGCGATGGCATCTTTGACGGGGTGGGCTGGCAGGCGGCGGGGGGGCGGTACGGTGTGGGGTCAGACAGCAATGTGCGGGTGTCGCTGACGGAAGAGTTGCGGTTGCTGGAATACGCGCAGCGGCTGGCCAATCGGGGGCGAGCGATGCTGAGCGTACCGGGCAAATCGACAGGGCGGACGCTGTTGGAGGCGGTGTGTCAGGGTGGTGCGCAGGCGGCGGGGCGGCAGGCGGGGGCGATCCGGGCGGGGGATTTCGCGGACCTTTTGCGGCTGGATGCATCGGGCGATCTGGGTGCGCGGAGCGGCGATGCGATCCTTGATACGCTGATTTTTGCAGGCGATGACCGGATGGTGATGGATGTCTGGTCGGCGGGGCGGCAGATCGTGCAGGGCGGGTGGCACCCGCAGCGCGCGGCGATCACGGCACGGTTCAGGGTGGTGATGGCGCGGCTGGGGGATGCCATTTGACGGGGTGGGAGGATATTCGCACGGAAGTCTTGCGCCGTATCCGGACGCGGGTCTGGCCCTTGGGGGCGGCCATTCCGGGCGAGGCGGTACTGGCGGCGGAATTCGGCTGCGCGCGGGCGACGGTGAACCGGGCCTTGCGCGATCTGGCGGCCCAAGGCGTGCTGGAACGGCGGCGCAAGGCGGGCACGCGGGTGGCGGCAATCCCGGTGCGCAAGGCGACGCTGGAAATTCCGGTGATCCGCCAGCAGGTCGAGGCGTTGGGCCGCAGGCACAGCCACAGGGTGTTGGGGCAGTCTGTCGTGATCCCGCCAGAGGCGATTGCGCAGGCGATGGGCACCAAGGGGCCGCTGGTCTGGCTGGAAACGCTGCACCTTGGCGATGCGGTGCCATTCTTGCATGAGGCGCGCTGGCTGAACCCCGCCGCCCTGCCGCCCTTGCCCGATTTCATGGCGATCAGTGCGAATGAGTGGCTGGTTACATCCGTGACCTACGCCACCGGCGAGATTGCCTTTGCGGCGGACCCTGCCAGCGCGACAGAGGCAGCCGCCCTTGGCGTGGCACCGGGGGTTGCGCTGTTTATCACCGAACGGTTGACGCAGGATGCCGAAGGGCGCGGGATCACGCAGGTTCGTCTGGCGCATGCTCCGGGTTATCGGCTTCGGACAGTGATGTAGACCGTCTGCCGAACACGCGCCCTGCGATGCGGGTCAGGCGGCGGTGCGTCTTGGAAATGCGGTTGCGCAGATGCATCGCGGCGTAGATCGGCTGGGTCAGCACGGGGGCATCGCTGACGGCGTGAAAACGGCCCGTCGCCTCCAGCCTTTGGGCGGCATCTGTCAGCACATACGCCGATCCGCCAATGGCCAGCAGCAGGGATTCCGCTGTGGCACTTTGCCCGACCGATAGCTGCGTCTGGCCCATTTCCGGCAAAAGCTGGCGGTGCGCAGTGGCAAAGGCATCGGCGTAATGGGTCAGGATATAGCGGTCGGCGGTCAGGTCGGCGCGGGTGGTGACGTCAGAACTGACCATGCGATACCCAACCTCGCCGATGCTGACGAAATGCAGATCGGGGTGGGGTTTGGGCGAAAACAGAAGGGCGAAATCGAGCACGCCTGACAGCGTGTCGGCGCACATCTGGTTGGAATAATCGGGTTCGATGTAGAATGCGGCGCGTGGCAGGCCCTTGCGGAAATCGGCGACCAGCTCACCTATCTGGGCGGCGGCAAGGTCATTCTGGATACCAAGGCGGATGGTGGGCCGGTCTGATGTCTGCACCTGCCGGATGGTTTCACGCCATTCGTGACGCAGGGTGCGGGCATGGGGTTCAAAGCGTTGGCCTTCGGGTGACAATTCGGTGCCCGCACGGCTGCGGTTGAACAAGCGCGCACCTACGGCGGATTCGAGCGCGAGGACGCGACCGGACACCGAGGATTGCGTGATGCCAAGGCGTTCGGCGGTGCGGTTGAAGCTGCGGGTTTCGGCAAGATCGAGAAACGTTTCGATGAGTTCGATCTGCATGGCGCGGTCCCCTTATCGCTTTTCCCGATTAATAGGACCAGTGTGATGGAATTGAAAGCATTTTCACGCCGGGGCATCTTGGCGGCGCAAAGGGAGGCGGATGCATGGAATTTCCGACACGGGCGCGCGTGGTCATCATCGGGGGGGGGGCGGTTGGCGCATCCTGCCTGTATCATCTGGCGCGTTCTGGCTGGACGGATTGTGTGCTGCTGGAAAAGAATGAATTGACCGCCGGGTCGACATGGCACGCGGCGGGCAATGTGCCGACGTTTTCATCCAGCTGGTCTATCATGAACATGCAACGCTATTCGGCGGAGTTGTATCGCGGGCTTGGCGAGGCCGTTGATTACCCGATGAACTACCATGTGACAGGATCGGTGCGCCTTGCCCATACAAAGGAACGTCTACAGGAATTTCAGCGCGTTGTCGGGATGGGGCGGTATCAGGGGATGGATTTGCAAATCCTGGCACCAGACGAGATTGCCGCGAAATATCCGTTCCTTGCCACGCATGATCTGACGGGCGCGCTGTTTGATCCCTATGATGGCGACATTGATCCGGCGCAATTGACGCAAGCGCTGGCCAAGGGCGCGCGCAATCTGGGTGCGCGGATCGAACGGTTCTGCCCGGCGACGGGGGCGCGGCGTGACGGCGATGATTGGGTGATCGCGACGCCAAAGGGCGAGATCCGATGCGAATTCGTGGTCAATGCGGCGGGGTATTATGCCCGCGAGGTGGGCCGCTGGTTTGGCCGCGAAGTGCCGATGATGGTGATGAGCCATCAGTACATGCTGTTTGACACGGTGCCTGAGGTGGCCGCGCATCAGGCGAAAACAGGCAAAAAGCTGCCGCTGTTGCGCGATGTGGACAGCTCGTACTACCTGCGGCAGGAAAAGGGCGGCTTCAACCTTGGCCCTTACGAGCGGAACTGCAAGGCGCATTGGATCACACCCGACGACCCGTTCCCCGAAGATTTCAGTTTCCAGTTGTTCCCGGACGATCTGGAGCGGTTGGAATGGTATATCAACGACGCGATGGCGCGGGTGCCCCTGCTGGAAAAGGCGCCGCTGACCAAGGTCATCAACGGCCCCATCCCTTACACGCCCGATGGCAACCCTTTGATCGGGCCGATGCCCGGCGTGCCGAATGCATTCGAGGCTTGTGTTTTCACCTTTGGCATCTGTC
>JANNKX010000291.1:0-2117 GCA_031396505.1 Rhodobacterales bacterium | reverse complement strand
GACGCCGCAGGTTTCGGCGGCCCGCCCACCACTTCCACCAGACACATCCGGCAATTGCCCGCAATCGTCAGGCGTTCGTGGTAACAGAACCGCGGAATGTCGATCCCCGCCACTTCCGCCGCCTGAATGATGGTCATCGCGCCATCGACCTCGACTTCGATCCCGTCGATGCTGATTTTCTTCAGGTTTGTCATGGTCTTGCGCCCGCCTCTGTCTTGTCGCCTGCCATGGCAGGGGGTGGTGTCTTGGATGTGTTTGCCGTGCCGACGTCAACATGCGCGGGCGGCACCTTGTGGCCTTTTTCCAGGACAACAAGGCTGTCATAGATGTGCAGGCCAAGCAGGTGATCGGCGGTTGCTGCAATCCGCTGGCCACCGGCGTGATACCAATGGTGCATATCATCCGTCATCTGCCACAGCAAACGCATGAAGTTGTGCCGACTGAACCGCCCGTCGTACCGCCGCGAATAGGCCGTGTGGACATCTTCGATCATGTACAGCCCGTTCTGTGCCAACAACGGGAACAGCGTGTTCAGGCTTGCACGGATATGGCGACCGATATGGCTGCCATCGTCCAGCACCACATCCACGCCACCCATTTCCTTGACCACGCGCACCAGAAATTCAGGGTCTGCTTGCGATCCGATCCGCACTTGGCCATCCACTCCATCCACGGATGCACAGTCTGGGTCAATGTCGATGCCATATATGATCGCGCGCGGTCCAAGATACTCACGCCACAAATGCAGCGATCCCCCCTCATAGACGCCGATTTCAAGCATCTTGACGTCCGTGCCGCGATACTTTTCCAGATAGCGTTCATAGATCGGCAGATAGTGCAGCCATTTGTGCACGATTGGCCCTGTGTTTGACCAGAAGATACGCTCGATATCAGGCATGTCCGATGTCGGGGCCATCGGAGTCGTCATCCTGTACTTGCGCAAGCGGCTGACGCCCGAAAGGCGGCGCTTCACATCTGCGACCACGAGTCCGAAACGCCCCATCAAAATACATCCGTCCCCGAAAATGCCCACATCGTCCGCCCTGCTTCAGATCGCACGCCCAAATCTCGGACGACGCAAATGTGCAGCAGATCAGACATGGCGCACTTCCTTTCGGCGTATCCGGGCCCACACCGCGCGGACCCGGGCCAAGACCCCGCCCCGCACCGGCTGTGCCGCCTCTTTCTCAGGAACCGGCGTCCACGACAAGTGTTTGACACGCGCCTCGATGTCACGCGTCGCATATTTCGGATCAAGACTGCCGTAACACATGATCAGTTCTCATAAATAAGCGAGCCGGCAACACTGCCTGCCGCGATTTCCCTGACACCAAGCGCACAGAAACTGGCCGCGTCCCCCGCCACCGCACCATTGGCCGCAAGATAGTCCTCCGCCGCCGCTTTCACGCGGTCCTTCTCGGCCCGGTTGTCCAGAAACGCCTCGATTTCCGCATCCGTATAGCCCTGCTCCAACGCATAACGCTTCAGCGCCCGTGCCTGGCTATAGGCATAAGCGAACCGCGCGCCGATCGCGTCGCATTCCTTGCGGATCCGGTCTGCCACCCGCGCCTGAATCAGCCGGTCGTTGATGTAGGCGTTTTCCGACAGGGGCGGCAGCGCAACCGCAGGGCCTGCCATCGCCATCGTCAGGGCAAGGATCATCATCCGTTTCATCATCATCACTCCGCAGCCACACGGGCACAGTTGTGGGTCTGCCACAACCGCGCCTCTTTCAGATAGGACCAGCCAAAGGCCGCGTCACTGTCGCCATTCGACGCGCGGAGCGCCAGTTTCGCCATCGCCTCCTCAAGCGAGGGCTTATGCCCCACAGGCACCCACCACATCACGAAATGCATCTTTCCCAGCACCTCGAACCATTCCTGACGCCTTTCATAAAACGCCCGGTGCACCGTGTTCCACACGAAATTTTCCAGCGTTTCAACACTTTCCCACACCGTCAGATTGCTCACATACTGCGGATCGCCGCCAATCTTGGCCTCGGTGTTGCCCGTCCCCGGTGCGCCCGACCCTTCCATCATCCACACGAACCCCGGCATCCGCTTGCCCATCCCGTTCACGCGGTCCAATGCTTGCATGAATTCCGCCACACGCGGATC
>JANNKX010000280.1:0-2913 GCA_031396505.1 Rhodobacterales bacterium | reverse complement strand
ATAACCCATTGATTTTATTGATATCTAAAAACGTCCCACCGTGGGACACCCCTTTACTGCCCCGCCAGCGCTTCAATCTGCGGCCGCAAATGCTCCAGCTGATACCCGAATTTCGCAGGCAATCCGATCAGATCATCCGCAGGCATCGTCCCTGCCTGCGACAGCGCCCAGACCACCGACGACCTGTTCCCGCTGGCGCAATAGGCAAACACCGGCCCCGTGGCCGCCGCAATTGCGGCCCCTTGGGCGGTCACATTCTCGTTCGTCATCGCCCCCCCGATCACCGGATTGGCGACAAATGTCAGCCCCAAAGCCTCGGCCGCCGCGCGCATCCTGTCGGTATGCAGATCACCCGGAATCTCGCCATCGGGCCGGTTGTCGATGATCGTGGTGAAGCCCGCGGCCTTCAGCGCCGCCAGATCGGACAGCGCAATCTGCGGCGACACCGCATAGCCGGGGGTGATCTGACGAATATCCATGGGGTGCTTTCCTCTCAAACATACTGCAACACGACCATAGCCACAGCCATGCGCCAGCGAAAGACGGCTTTTGCTTTGCACACATGGTTGCGGGGCGCGGCTTCGCAGGTAAGGTAAACCAGCGGAGGAACATGCGTGGTCAATGGTGCGCGGATCAGGGCGGAAATG
Organism: Rhodobacterales bacterium; assembly: GCA_031396505.1. Lineage (GTDB taxonomy): Bacteria > Pseudomonadota > Alphaproteobacteria > Rhodobacterales > Rhodobacteraceae > JAAFHS01. The sequence goes on along the minus strand of JANNKX010000280.1, from coordinate 2,266 downwards.
CGGGGCGGCGTGCGGCTGTTGTGGCTGGACGCGCCGCCGTCCAACTTGTTGGGGCCGGGCCTGCGCGGCCACCTGATGACGGCGCTGCGTGATGCGTTTGCCGCCCCCGATGTGGTGGCAGTCGTGCTGATCGGGCAGGGACGCGGGTTTTCGGGTGGGGTTGATCTTGCCGATCTGGGCCAGCCGCAGGCCGCGCCCAGCATGGCTGATATCGTGCGTCTGCTGCTGGATGTACCCAAACCCGTCGTCGCGGCGCTGCATGGCGGCACTTATGGGGCCGGGGCGGAACTGGCGCTGGCGGCGCGCGCGCGGGTGGCCTCGGGCGATCTGCGTTTTGGTCTGCGTGATGCGCTGGCCGGGCATCTGCCGATGGCGGGGGGGACTCAGACCCTGCCGCGTCTGGTCGGGGCGGAGGCGGCTTTGCGCCTGATCGGGCAGGCAACGGTTCTGACGGCCACCGCCGCGCATGCGGCAGGCGTGGTTGATCAGGTGGCGTCAGACGATCTGGCCACGGCGGCGATCGCCATGGCACTGTCGCCACCGGACCGGCGCGATGGTCTGGCCGATGGGCGCAGCCATCTTGCCGCGATCAAGGTCGCGCGGCAGACTGCGGGGGGACTGCTGCACACCAGACTGGTGGATTGCGTCGAGGCCGCACAACTGTTGCCCTTGCCGCAAGGATTGGACTTTGAGGCCGAAGCGGCGCTTGAGGTGGCGCATGCCCCCGACGCGGGCGCATTGCGCCATGCGATGCTGGCGGAACTGCGCATGGCGGCCGATCTGGCGGGCGGGCAGGGGGTCGCGCATATCGGGTTCTGGGGCGCGGGGACGCTGCCGCTGATCTGGCCCGCGCTGCACCGGGGGCTGGCGGTGACCGTGGCCGACGACGACCGTGAGGCGTTGGTGGCGGCCTTGGAAAAGGTCGCGATCGCCCAAGAGGCCGAGGTGCAGGCAGGCCGTCTTGACCGGGCTTTGCGCGACGCCGAATGGGCGCGCCTGACACCGGGCGTCGCACCCGCGGCGCTGACCGGGCTGGAACTGGTGATTGCGGCAAAGCCGGGTGCCACCGGGCCGGTTCTGTATCTGGGCGGGCAGGTCGATGCACCGGGGTTGCTGCTGGTGGCACCTGCCGTGGCCGAACTGCAACTGCGCGAAGGGGACCGCGCATTGGGCCAGACGGCGGCGGCAACACTGCGCCAGATCGGGATGCTGATTGCGGTGACGGGGCCCGCACCGCGCGCGGGCGTGGTACGGTCGCTGGCGCGGGCCGCGCGCGCGGCACTGGACGCGCTGGCGGTGCAGGGCGTGTCGGCGGAGGCGTTGACGGAAGGGATCCGGGGTTGGCTGAAGCTGCCAGTGCCGCCGGATGCGAATGGCCAAACCGCGATGCCGCGCGCGGAGGTCACGCAGCGCGTGCTGGCGGCGATGGCCGCCGAGGGCGCGCGGTTGCTGGCGGCGGGCACGGTGCGCCGCGCGGGCGATATTGACGTGCTGGCGGTGGCCGCATTGGGCCTGCCGCGCACGTTTGGCGGGCCGATGTACCGCGCCGATCAGCGTGGGCTTTTGCTGCTGCGGCGTGATCTGATAATCTGGCAGGATCAGCACCCGATCTGGACGCCGCATCCGATCATCGCGCGGCTGTTGTCCGACGGGCAGGGCTTTGGCGACGTCAGTTAAGGATCACGCCGACGATCACCAGCATCAACCCAAGCCCCGACACAGCCAGCGCGCCAAGGTTCCATGTCACCACCCGTTGCAGGCGGGCCTGCATCGCGGGGCCGGTCAGCCCTTCGCGTTTCGCGCGCATCGCCAGCACCACGCAGAACACCAGCCCTGCCACGCCCACCAGCGTCAGCGCCGCGCCCCCCCAGATCACTGCAGACATCCTGTTTCCCCCGGCGTTTTGACGCCTGCCTATCCCACAGCGATGCCGGTCGATCAAGCGCATCTTGCCCCGCGCCGCGTGCCACGGTAGGGAAGGCGCGATCACACCGCAGGAGCCGCGCCATGTCAGATATCACCGCATCCAACCTTGTCGCCGCCGATGAGTTGCGCCAGTTCATCGAACGCTATGAGCAGCTGGATTCGGAAAAGAAAGACGTGAGCGAACAACAAAAAGAACTGATGGCCGAGGCCAAGGGGCGCGGCTATGACACCAAGGTGATGCGCAAGGTGATCGCGCTGCGCAAACGGACGGCGGATGACATCGCGGAAGAGGAAAGCATTCTGGAGCTGTACAAATCCGCGCTTGGCATGGGGTAACAGC
>JANNKX010000279.1:0-18588 GCA_031396505.1 Rhodobacterales bacterium | reverse complement strand
GCGAACTGGTGCGCGCTAGATGCCCCCGGCACCACCGCTTACGCCAAATCGAAAACCCTTGCGGAACAGGAAGCATGGCGCATTGCCAAGGATCAGGGCCTGCACCTGACCACCATCAACCCCGGCTTTGTCGTCGGGCCCCCGCTCGATGCAAACTTCGGCTCCTCCATCGGTGTGGTGCAGCGGTTCCTCAAGGGCCGCGACCCGATGCTGCCAAAGATCGGCTTTGCGATGGTCGATGTGCGTGACGTGGCCGAAATGCACCTGCGCGCCCTGCAACGCCCCGCAACCGCAGGCAAGCGTTACGCCGCCGTCGCGGGCTCCATGTGGATGCCCGACATGGGTGCTGTGCTCAAGGCCGCCTATCCCGCCCGCCGCATTGCCACCCGCACCGCACCCCGTTTCCTGCTGCGCATCCTCGCAATCTTTGATCCCGCACTGCGCGCCATCCTGCCCAGCCTTGGCATCATGCATGATGTGTCAGGCGCGCGCGCGCAGGCCGATATGGACATCGCCTTCGCCACCCCCGCCGACGGCCTGCGCGCATCTGCCGACTGGCTGGTCAAGAATAATGCGGTGTGATGCGCGCAACCGTTAAAAATTCATGAAGCGAACCTGCTAAGTCATTGAAATACAACAATCAGAAACATGTCCCACCGTGGGACACGCCTATTTTGCACCCCGCGATGGCCGCGCCTCTCCCAACCGTGGATGCAGCCGCCCGGCGGTGGCCCAGGCCAGCGCCATCCCCGCCGCACAGGCCGCGAAAATTGCGGGCAGCGGCGCCACCAGCAGCACCAGATAAGCCACCCCCGGCGTCACGATGCCCGACACATCGCGGAAACTGGAATAGACCGCCGACATCTCCGTCCGCTCCGACGGTTTCACCGCCATCAGAAACGGCAACCCCCCCACCACGTCCAGCGTCACCAGAAACCCCGACGTCACCATCATGATCGCCACACTCGCCCACGGCAAAGGCGACGCCACCGCCGCCAGCGTCATCGCCACCGCGCAGGCCCCGAACGAAAACCGCACCGATCTGCGCACCCCCGCCCCACGCGCCCACCGCGCGATCAGCGGGGCGACAAACAGCAACCCATTGGACAACGACAGGGCCACCCCCCCCACTTTGTCGCCCAACCCCGCCTCGATGCAGAAAATCGGCAGGTAGACCACATAGACCCACCACCCGCAGGACCGGATCACCGCAAACGACCAGCCCGCAATCAACCGCGTCTGCGCGAAAAACCGTCCCAGATATGCCAGCGGATTGGCCGCATTCCCCTTGGCCCGCGCGATCTGGCGGCCATTGCCCAGCCGCAGCCACCAGAACGTGCCCAGCAGGCAGATCGCGAAAAACCCCGCCAGCAAAAACGGCGCCGGGGCCCAATGGCTGCGCAACCACACCCCCAGCATTGGCCCGATCATCCACGGCGTTGCCGCATACAGCATCTGGGTCGACTGGTTCCGCGCCAGATCCGCGCGCCCGACATAATCCAGCACATAGGCATTCAGGCAGACGAAAATCGTCACCGTCGCCATCGCATTGCAGATCAGCGCCGCCGTCACTGCCGCTGGCGTGCCGATCAACGCCAGCCCCATCCCGCACAGATACATCAGGCAACCGCCGGTATAGGCCCAGCGGCGCGGCACGAACCGCGTTGCCCAGGGCACCATCAACCCCCAGATCAACGCCACGATCCCCGCCGCGAAATACACCGCACTCGTCGCCGTCGCCGTGCCCAGCGCCGCATAGACGGTCAGCGGCATCGCAGATATCAACGTCCCCCTGACCGCCGCCTCCAGCCCCGTCAGCAAGGCAAAATCCCGCAACCGCGAGGTCGGACTGTGGCGCAGCAGCAGGGGGAGGTAACGGTTGGCCATGATGTTGTGGCCCTACCCCACTCCTTCTCCGCCCGCCAGTCGCCACTGGCGGCGACATAGCGCGTCGTTTGTGACATGCCCTGCGTCGATCAACCTACCGCGTTGCCCAACGATCAGGCGCGTCGCACCTCGGCCGCAAAACATCCCTGTTTCGCGTGATGCAGATGAATATACGCAACCGCAGGATCATCGAATGCCCGACCGATCGCCAGCGCCACCGCAACCCCGTCAACCACATCCGCATCAACCATCATATCGTCCCGGTCAAACAGCCGTATCGACAGCAGACGCGACCCAATCGCCAGCGGCACCTCGTCCACTGCCGGGCGCGCTTGCGCAACGCCTTGCCGCACAAAGATCGCGTGGCTTGCCTTGTACGGCGTATGCGCCGTCTGGTGCGTATGGTTTATCAACAACACAGTTTCACCCACCTCGGCATCGGCAAGGCTGACACGACAAGGCGTTCCCGGTTTGGCCGCGACGGTCACTTTTCGCATGTTTTGCCGCGCCAGTTCAGTGTCAGTCAGCGCAAAGAAGCCCGCAAAAGAGGCCGGATCAAGCGCGTGAATTTGAAATGTCATGTTGCGTCCTTTCATGCATCGCAGCACCTCTATGCCACGGCGCAGACATCCCCGCCGACCCGGATATTGCGCATTGCGAACAACAGGACCGGTTTCCGCCTTTTTACCCCAGCATCTCCACCAGCCGCCCCCGCGCCGCAGGCAGCGACCGCTCCCCCAGCACCGGGGCCAGTTCGCGTGCCAGAAAATGCCCCGTGATCGCCAACCCCTGCGCCACGTCCGCTGGGCCCGCAGGCACGTCACCCCCCAGACAGGCGGGCAGCGCGAACAGCCTGTCGGCCCATTCCCCCGCCGCCCCGCGCGAAATCGCTCGCCCGGACTTGGGGCTGACATAGGCCAGCCCCATCGTTGTCCCCGTCACCCCGCACGCCGACAAATCCAGCCCGAATCCCAACTCCTCCAGCAGCCCCACCTCCCAGCGCAGATAGACCCCAGGCCAGTCCGGCACAGCCTCCATCGCGTCCAGCAACACCTCGGTCGCGGCATACAGGCCGCCATGCGCCTCCCGTTCCGGCAGCGCTGCATGCAGCAGCGCACACACCGCGTTCAACCCCGCCAGCGCCCGCCTGTCCCCCATCAGCCCCGACCGCGACCGCAAGGGTTCCACCGTGAACGCGCCCATATGTTCGCCCAGCCGCGCCCGCCATGTGACGTCGACATGCGCGCCGGGTTGCAGCACAGGCGCCATCCGCCGCGAGGCCCCGCCCCGCACGATACCAAAGTGCCGCCCATGGTTGGCCGTAAACGCCTCCACAATCACCGCATGTTCGCCATGCGGTCGCACCGTCAGAACCGTTCCTGCCTCGCGCCATTCCATTGCTGCACTGTGTCGGGTGAAACGCCGCGGGGCAAGCCGTCAGGGCGCCTTGCCCGTGGTCAGCGCGACCGCCTGCCCGAACGGCATGTCATCCGCAAACCGCCCCTGATCCAGAAACGTCAGGACCTGCGCAATCACCACCGGGTTCAGCATCATGTAGGTATGCGTCACCGGCATCGTCAGATGTGCGGCCATCCCCTCGACGCGCGTGCTTTCCACCGAAACCTTACCGTCATTCGGCCCCGGAATCGCCTGCGACATCAGCGGGTTCAACGACCGCGTCCCCGCGATCACCCCCAGTTCGAAATCCACCGGCGGCAGGTTGCGCGGTACTGATCCCTCGCCCGTGCCCAGTTCCAGCCCCGCAGGCCCATTCACCCAGGCAAACACCTTGATCCCGCCCAGCGCATCCACCACCTCGGACCCCGCATTTGGCGGTGCCAGCATCACCACGCGCCCCAGATTGGCCGGGTGATGATCCAGCAGCCATTGCCGCAACAGGATCCCCCCCATCGAATGCGTCACGAAATGCACCCGTGCCGCCCCAACGCATTCCGCCACCGCTGGCCCCACATGCGCCGCCGCCAGCTCCGCAATCGTGCCTTGCGTCGACGGATAGGTCCGGTTCACCACCGCATAGCCATTGGCCCGCAGCGCCGCCTCCATCGGCATCAGCGACGCGCCCGTGCGCGCCAGACCATGCAGCAGCACCACAGCGTCATCCCGGTGCGGGGCAGGCATCACGCGTGACAGGATCGGTGTTTTTGGGCTCATGACCGCAGCCTAGCGTCCCGCGCCCCGCTTTGCGACCCCGGCCATGGACAAACCTTCCCCCTCACGCCAGTTTGATGGCATGAAAAACCCCCGCCTTGCCGTCCGCGCGCTGATCCTGCATGAAGACCGGCTGCTGCTTGTCAACGCCTACCCCGGCGGGCAATCCGATCTGTGGTGCGCACCCGGTGGCGGGGTGGAACGCGGCGCATCACTGCCAGCCAACCTGATCCGCGAAGTGCACGAAGAAACCGGCCTTGCCATCACCGTGGGCGATCCCGCCCTCGTCAATGAATTCCACGATCCCGCAACGGGGTTTCATCAGGTCGACATCTACTTTCGCTGCACGATAACTGCAGGCCGCATCGATTCCGCATGGCGTGACCCCGAAGGCGTCGTCACCGACCGCCGCTTTTTCACCCGCCCCGACATGGCCCGTATCCGTTTCAAACCTGATAGCCTGCCTGCTGTCGCATGGGGCAGCGGTATATCTTACGATCCACTTGAAGTGATCGTAAGATAGACCCGCCGGTGCGGCAGGGCTTTCGGCCGCTGGCTTTCCCTGCAAACACTGCCGCGTTATCGAGGTGCCTTCTGCCCCTTTGCCAATCCTTGCGGGCCTTCGCGCCGTAAGCGACGCCGCTGCGTGGCAAGCCCTGCCGCCGATTGCAACGCGCGCTCCACCCAGCCTGCAAACGCCGTTTTCACGGGGAACTCACGCAGGCCCGACCACGGTTGCGGCATCATGACGAAGCAGGCTGATTTGCGGCCGCATCACAACGCTTTTTACCGCGCCCTTTTTCATTCCCTTTTCATGGTGAATTTATGCTGACACAGTCTTTGCCAACACGCCCCCGCCCCTTCCGCGACCGCATGCAAGGCCCCGGCGGCTATTACAACATCGGCAATGCGATTAGCCTGATCGTCGGCATTGCCACGCCGATCATCGCCTCTGGCGATGTGGCTGCCATCGGAACCTTCCTTGCCGGCAGCGGCAGTGCCATCGCGCTGACCACCGCCACTTTCGTGTTTTTCATCAGCGGTGAATGCTACCACCGCGCCTGGGCATGCGGTGCCCCACCCGATGCACGCCTCAATCGCTGGGGCGATACGTTATCTGGGATGGGTGCCATCGCGCTTGGGATCGCACTGTTCATGCTCGGCCAGCCTGTTCTTGCGGCCTTCTCCGGCCTTCTGCATGCGCTTGGCAAATTCGGCAGCGCATGGCACGGCCCCCGACGCAGCGCTGCAGCCACACCGGACCTGTTCCGCAGTGCCGTGCTTGTGAGCCGTATCCCTGCGATGATTGCAGCCATGCTTGCCCTGCTGGCACCACAGATCGACAGCGCGCAAATGGTGGTCACGCTCAGCCTTCTGATCAGCTACTTTTGCTGGACCAAGGCCGATCTTCTGCTCTTTCGCAGCTGACACGCCCCCTTGCAGGGCAAAACGGTACGCTTGTGCTGCGTGCCAGATTGCGGCCATTCTGCGCGCGGCACCCAAGCGAAAATCAGGAGCCACCGCATGCTGATCCGTCAGCTGATCCATCAGGCTGATCGCGCGCAGGTCACGGATCTGTTTGCGCGCGCAGCCGATTATGTGCGGCTGGAATCCGGCCGCCCGCCGCTGCCCGATGCCGCCGATGACTTCTTTACCGAATGCCCCCCCGGCAAAACGCCCGACGATTGCCTGCATGCGGGCCTCTTCAACGGCCCCCGCCTTGATGCGATGGCAGCCCTGTCCTTTGGCTATCCCGACGCCAGCGATGCCTATATCGGCCTGCTGATCGTGGATGCCGCACACCGCCGTCACGGCTTTGGCCGCCAGCTCGCCACGCAGGTTTTCACGCTGGCCCAGAACCGTGGTGCCCGGCGCATGCTGATTGCCGTGCTCGATGCCAATCCCAAAGGCCTCGCATTCTGGTCCGCCATGGGTTTTGTGCATGAGAAAACCTTTCCCCCCGCACCCGATGCAGCCGTCCCCCATCTGCGTCACCGGATGACGCGCGCCCTTTGAACTGACCCCAACGCCACGCCGCCCAAGACCAACCCTGCCGCGAGCGTAAACCGCCAGCCGACCGGCTCATCCAACCACACAAGCCCCGCCGCCGCCGCAATCACCGGCACCGTCAACTGCGCCAAGGCCGCCCGCGCCGCGCCAAGCTGCGGCACCAGCCCGTACCACAACGCATACCCCATCCCCGACGTCACCACCCCCGACAGCACCGCCAGCCAGATGCCCCATGCCGTCGCATCGCCCATCGGCACCGCCATCGGCAGCCATGGCAACAGACACAGCATCACCGGCACCCCCAGGGCAAAATTCGCCGCTGTTGCCGCCACCGGATCACCCGCGCGCCGCCCTGCCAGCGAATAGATGCCCCAGCCGGCCCCCGCCCCCATCATCAATCCCGCATGCCACGGGCTGATCGCTGCATCCCCCGGCCATAACAGCATCACCAACCCTGCAAACGCCAGAACCGCCCCTGCCCAGCGTTGGCGCGGCACCCCTTCCCGCGCCACCAACGCGCCTGCGAACATCGTCACCTGCACCACCCCGAACAGGATCAACGCCCCCGTCCCCGCATCCAGCCCGCCATAGGCCAGCGAAAAGCCCATCAGATACACCAGCAGCCCCGCCACCCCTGCAAACCGCCCTTGCCAGCCCGCCCAGATCACGCTGCCCCGCCGTAGCCCGCGCCGCACCAGAACCACCCCCGCGAGGGCCAATGCCCCCGCCACCAGCCGCACAACGGCAAAGGCCACCGGGTCAATCGCACCCCCCGCCACTGCCATCCGGTTCAACACCGAATTCGCCGCAAAGGCACACATCGCAAGCATCGTCAGCAGCATCAGACGCATCCCCGACGCCCCGCTTTCGTCTTGCAATAATCGGTGATCTTCGCGACCGGTTGGTTCCACTTGCATCTGCGGACGCGCGCCGCAGGCACCAAGTGTCGATCGCGCACGATGCCGTCCAAGCCGTTCAGCTGATCACGGGCGGCAAGTAATGGCCGGTCCACCATGCATGATCGCTGGTGAACCGGATTGCCACCTGCACGAGGCCCGCCACAACCCCAACTGCCCCCAATCCGACCGCCGCACGCGTCAGGCCGGTTTGCGGCAATCCCCGCTCGGCCATCACCAGAAACCCAAGGATCACCGCCATCGCCGCATCAATGCACAGGCTGAAAATCGCATAGCCGCGCGGCGGAAACTCCCCTGCCGGGATCATCACTGCGCTGACCAGCCCGCCAATCAGCACCGCCGCCATCATCAGGATCAGAAACGAATTCTGCCGTGCCGCCCCCGTCTGTGCCATCTTCGTGCCCCCCGCGTGTCTGCACAGTCCTAACCAGCACGACACCTGTGCGCAAAGAAAAAAGGGCGCAGTGTCCTGCGCCCTTTCCCAACCCAACCCAAGCGGGCTGGATTACATCATGCCGTCCATGCCGCCCATGCCGCCCATGCCGCCACCGCCACCGGCGCCCGACTTCGGCTCCGGACGATCCGCGATCATCGCTTCGGTGGTGATCAGCAGCGATGCGACGGACGCCGCATCTTCCAGTGCAATCCGCACGACCTTGGCCGGGTCAATCACGCCGAACTTGAACATGTCGCCATATTCTTCGGTCTGGGCGTTGAAACCAAAGGTCTTGTCTTTGCTTTCGCGCACTTTGCCTGCAACCACAGCCCCGTCCACACCTGCGTTCTGCGCGATCTGGCGCAGCGGTGCTTCCAGCGCGCGGCGCACAATCGCAATGCCCGCATCCTGGTCCGAGTTCACACCCTTGACGCCGTCAAGCGCGCTTGCCGCTTGCATCAGCGCCACGCCACCGCCAACAACGATGCCTTCCTGCACGGCTGCACGGGTTGCGTTCAGCGCGTCATCAACGCGGTCCTTGCGCTCTTTGACTTCGATCTCGGTCATGCCGCCCACGCGGATCACTGCAACACCGCCAGCCAGTTTGGCCACGCGTTCCTGCAGTTTTTCCTTGTCGTAGTCGCTGGTCGTGTCTTCGATCTGCTGACGGATCTGGGCCACACGTGCCTGAATTTCGGCCTTGTCGCCTGCACCGTCGATGATCGTCGTCGTGTCTTTGGTGATCGACACTTTCTTGGCACGGCCCAGCATGTCGATCCCGACATTTTCCAGCTTCATGCCCAGATCGTCGCTGATCACCTGACCACCGGTCAGAATCGCGATGTCCTGCAGCATGGCCTTGCGACGGTCACCAAAGCCCGGTGCCTTCACGGCAGCGATCTTCAGGCCCCCACGCAGCTTGTTGACGACCAGCGTCGCCAGAGCCTCGCCTTCCACGTCTTCCGAAATGATCAGCAGCGGCTTCTGGCTCTGGATCACGGCTTCCAGCAACGGCACCATTGGCTGCAGGCTGGACAGTTTCTTTTCGTGCAGCAGGATCAGCACGTCTTCGATGTCGACAATCATCTTGTCGGCATTGGTCACGAAATAGGGCGACAGATAACCACGGTCGAACTGCATGCCTTCGACGACTTCGGTTTCCGTTTCCAGACCCTTGTTTTCTTCGACGGTGATGACACCCTCGTTGCCGACCTTCTGCATCGCATCCGCAATCTGACGGCCGATTTCAACTTCGCCATTGGCCGAGATCGTGCCAACCTGCGCGACTTCGGCTGTGTCCTTGACGGGACGAGCCGCTGCCTTGATCGCCGCGACAACCTTGGTGGTCGCCAGATCAATGCCGCGCTTCAGATCCATCGGGTTCATGCCCGCAGCCACGGCTTTCATGCCGTCCTTGATGATCGCCTGTGCCAGAACCGTTGCTGTCGTGGTTCCGTCGCCAGCCTCATCATTTGTGCGGGAAGCGACTTCCTTTACCATCTGTGCGCCCATGTTTTCGAACTTGTCCGACAGCTCGATTTCCTTGGCAACCGTCACACCGTCCTTGGTGATGCGCGGCGCGCCAAAGCTCTTGTCGATCACGACGTTACGGCCTTTCGGGCCCAGCGTCACTTTCACAGCATCCGCAAGGATGTTCACGCCGCGCAGCATCCGGTCGCGGGCATCGGTGTCAAACTTGACGTCTTTTGCAGCCATTTTGATAGCTCCTTGAATGGGTTGATGTTGGATCGCGTAGGATGGGCAATCTGCCCATCACACCCTTCAGGCGATAACGCCCAGGATGTCGCTTTCCTTCATGATCAGCAGCTCTTTGCCGTCGATCGTCACTTCGGGTCCCGACCATTTGCCGAACAGCACGCGGTCGCCCGCCTTGACCGTCGGCGCAATTAGCTCGCCACTGTCCTTGCGTGCGCCGGGGCCGACGGCCACGACTTCGGCTTCTGCCGGTTTTTCTTTCGCGGTATCCGGGATGATCAGACCACCCTTGGTCTTTTCTTCGCCTTCGATGCGGCGGACCAATACGCGGTCATGCAGCGGTGTGAATGCCATCTGGGTTTCTCCCTATGAGTTCCAGGTTACGTTGGATTAGCACTCAGCCTGTGGCAGTGCTAACGACTGTCAGTTAGGGATGCGCGCGGCACGAGTCAACACCCCAAGTTGACCAAAATTGATCTGCTCACCCTTGGCATCCTAGGCGCGCAATGCCACTTTATGATGACATGACGGAGAAACGCCCATGACCCGCGTCCTTGCCGCCCTTGCCGCCCTGTTTCTGTTGGTATCCGCCGCCTCCGCTGAATGCGTCGGCGAAAACCTGCTTGATCAGATGCCAGCAGCCGACCGCGCCGCGCTTGATGCCCGCGCCGCCCAAGTTCCCTATCCAAAGGGCAATTACTGGCGCGCCACGCGCGACGGGCAAACCGTGACCATGATCGGTACATATCATCTGGATGATCCGCGCCACGACGCCACGCGCACCACCATCGCCCCCGCCATCGCCGCCGCCCGCACCGTTCTGGTCGAGGCAGGCCCCGACGAAGAGGCGAAACTGATGGCACGTCTGGCGGATGAGCCGTCCCTGATGATGATCACCGAAGGCCCGACCCTGCTGGAACAGATGCCCCCTGCGGACTGGGATCGTCTGGTGGCCGCAATGGCCGACCGCGACATCCCCGCCTTTATGGCCGCCAAGTTTCAACCCTGGTATGTCACCATCATGCTGTCCATTCCCGCCTGCAGCATGGAAGGCATGACCGAAGCCAACGGCCTTGATGCCACTGTCATCGCCGCCGCACAGGCACAGCGCATCCCCCTGCGCGCGCTTGAACCCTATGACACCATCTTTTCCATTTTCGGCAGCATGTCCAACGCCGAACAGATCGACATGATCAACACCTCACTCGCCATGGAAGACCGCGCTGTCGATATGTCGGTTACACTGGCCGATGCATACTTTGCCCAGGACAGCCGCATCATCTGGGAACTGCTGAAAGACATTTCGCTGGACCTGCCCGGTTATACCCCCGAAAAAGTGCAGGCCGAATTTGCCCAGATGGAGGAATCCATGATGGCCGCCCGCAACCGCAACTGGATCCCCGTGATTGAGGCCGCGGCCAAGGATGGCCCCGTCTTCGCCGCCTTTGGCGCGCTGCACCTGTCCGGCCACGACGGCGTGCTGGCGCTCATGGAACGCGCCGGATGGCAGGTCGAACGCCTGCCGCTGTGACATGGGACGGGCAGGATTGCCCATCGCCGTTGCAAGATCACACAAGCCCCGCGTCGACCCTGCCCGCCGCACCCGCTATTCACCCTTGATAGCCTTGCAGAAATGTGAACGTTTGGGGAACGCACCTGATGCGCAAAGGTCATGGCCATGAACCCCCGCCATCTTGGCATCGCCCTTGTCACCACCTCGGCTGTCGCGTGGAGCACGACCGGACTTTTCACCCGCATTCTGCCGCTTGATGCCGCCACCATGCTTGTCTGGCGCGGCCTCTTCGGTGCGCTCGGTCTGATCGCCGTGCTGGCGGCCACTCAGGGCCGCACCGGTCTGCGCGAATGTCTGCGTCTGGCTCCCGCAGGTTGGGCTTATGCCGTGATCTCGGCCATTGGCATGCTCTGCTTCATCGCCTCCCTGCGCCTGACCACTGTTGCCCATGTCGCCATCATCTATGCCATCGCCCCCTTCCTTGCCGCATCCCTTGGCTGGGTAATCCTGCGTGAGCCACCCGGCCGCACCGCCACCATTGCCGCCAGCCTTGCTTTTGCCGGGGCTGTCTACATGATCGGCTGGGGCGATGAGGGGACGTGGACCGGGACCGCGCTTGCCTTTGGCATGACGCTTGCCATGGCCGTCATGATGGTGATGGGCCGCAAATACCCCACCATCCCCACATTGCCCGCCGCCGCCCTTTCAGCCTTGCTCAGCGCGGCTGTCGCGATACCCTTTGCCCAGTCATCCATCCCGGCCGCCCCCGACCTTGCCATCCTCGCCGCCTTCGGCCTCGTGAACTCCGCCCTTGGCCTTGCCTTGTTCCTGATCGGCTCGCGTTACATCAAGCCCGTCGAAACCGCCCTGATCGGCGCGCTTGACGCCCCCTTGGCGCCGCTCTGGGTCTGGATCATCTTTGCCGAACAACCCTCTGCCCAAACGCTTCTCGGGGGGACAATCGTCTTCGCTGCCGTCTTTTGGCACATCATTCAATCAACCCACATCACACCGCCCCCGTGACAATCCCCGCAACCCCGCCTATACACCGCCCGAAATCCATCGTGAGGCGCGCTCCCCCATGACCACACTCGTTTTCGGCCATAAATCCCCCGACACCGACAGCACCGGTTCCCCCATCATCTGGGCCTGGTATCTGACCAGCCAAGGCACCCCCGCCAAACCCGTCCTTCTGGGTGAACCCAACACCGAAGCCGCCTTCATGCTGCGCCACTGGGGCCTTGATAAACCCGAAATCATCACCGACGTTTCTGCCGCCGATACCGTCGTCATCGTCGACACCAACAACCCTGCCGAACTGCCGCCCGGCATCCATGACGCCAATGTCACCGGCATCATTGACCACCACATGCTGGTCGGCGGTATCAAGACCAAATCCCCCATCGACATCACCATCCGCCCGCTCGCCTGTACCGCCACCATCATGCACGACCTGATGGGCGACGCCGTGCACACCGCCCCAAAGGCCATCCGTGGTGCCATGCTGACTTGTATCCTGTCGGACACGATGGAATTCCGCTCGCCCATGACCACCCCGCATGACCGCGCCGTGGCCGAACAACTCGCGCGTGATCTTGGCGTCGATATCCCCGCCTTCGCCGCAGACATGTTCGCCGCGAAATCCGATGTGGGTGCCTTCTCGGACGCTGAACTGCTGCGCATGGACAGCAAGGAATACAATATCGACGGGCACGAGATGCGCATTTCCGTGCTGGAAACCACAGCACCCAAGATGCTGCTGGATCGCAAGGCATCCCTCATGGCCGCGATGCCCGGCGTGGCCACGGCAGATGGCGCCGAACAGGTCATGCTGTTCATCATCGATATCCTGAACGAAGAGGCGACACTTCTGGTGCCGAACGATCTGGTGAAAACCATTGCCGAAGCCTCGTTTGGCTGCACCGTCACCGGCGATACCGTCGTCCTGCCGGGCGTGATGAGCCGCAAAAAGCAGATCATTCCCGCCCTCAAGATGTGATTGGCGTCTTTACCAAATAAAGACGGAATAAAGACTGCCGGAAAGGGCCTGAAATGACCGAAATCATCGCGTCACTTGCCGACGTCTCTGCCCGGTACGAGGCGGTGTTTTGTGATCTCTGGGGGTGTCTGCATAACGGCGTCACCGCCTACCCTGATGCCGTTGCCGCCCTGCGCGCCTACAAGGCCAAAGGCGGCACCGTGTTGCTACTGACCAATTCTCCACGGCCAAAATCAAGCGTTATCAAACAGTTGGATACCCTTGGCGTCCCGCGTGATTGCTATCACGAGGTGGTCAGTTCCGGCGACGCTGCACAATATGCCCTTGTCACCGGGGCCGTGGGGCGGCGCGTGTTTCACATCGGTGCCCCAAAGGATCAGGTTTTCTTTACCGATTTCGCCGATGATGTTGCAATGATCGCCGCAAACGAACCCCCGATTGTGCAAGTGTCGTTGTCCGAAGCCGAAGGCATCGTCTGCACCGGCCTGTTCGATGATCAGACAGAAACGCCCGATGACTATGCAGCCCAACTGTTGCTGGCGAAAACCCGTGGTCTGCCCATGCTTTGCGCCAATCCCGATATCGTCGTCGATCTGGGCCACAAGCGGGTGTATTGCGCCGGGGCCATTGCGCAGGCCTATGAGGAAAAGGGGGGGCTGGCGCTGTATTTCGGCAAACCCCATCCGCCGATCTATGACCTCGCGCGCCGCCGCCTGACCGCCCTGATGGCCCGCGATGACGTGCCCGTGCTGTGCATCGGCGATGGCATTGCGACCGATATTCAGGGCGGCCAATCCGAAGGGCTGGATACCCTGTTCATCACCGCAGGCCTTGCGGCGGATCAGTTTGGGGCCGATCCCGCCAATCCGGACAAGCACTTGCTGGAAGGCTGGCTGTCCGAAAAGATGCTGTCGCCGACCTTTGCAATCAGTTTTCTACGCTAGCGGCGGCGCAACAAAGAAACTAATTTTTACATCCCTACAGAATATAATTGCTTTGCAGATGCAGCATGATATCTTCGTCTGATGACCAAGGAGGATTCCATGCTCGATAACGCTCCACGCGGCACGATTTGCATCGAGGATATCGAAATCGGCATGACCCGGTCATTGATGAAACTCGTAAGTGACCGTGATATCTCGCTTTTTGCCGAGGTCAGCACAGACCACAACCCTGTCCATCTGGATGAAGACTATGCCCAGGACACCATCTTTGAAGGCCGCATCGCCCATGGCATGCTGACCGCCAGCCTGATTTCCGCCGTCATTGGCGAACAACTGCCCGGACACGGCACCGTCTATCTGGGCCAATCCCTGAAATTCATGGCCCCCGTCCGCCCCGGCGATATGGTGGCCGCCCATGTTACCGTCACCGCCATCGATCATTCGCGTCGCCGTGTCACCCTTGAAACCCACTGCGCCGTGGGCGATACCGTCGTCCTGAAGGGGGAGGCGCTGGTTCTTGCGCCAAGCCGCAAGTTCGACTGACGGGCGCGTCCCGTCCACCGGGGCCGCATGAAGATTTATCACCACTGGCAAGGGCTTGATCCATCCGCGCGCGGTGCATCCGTCGCACTTGGTAACTTTGATGGTGTGCATCTGGGCCATCAGTCTGTGCTTGATCTCGCCCGTGGCCCCGCGACTTTGGGCATCATCACATTCGAACCGCACCCCCGCGAATACTTCCGCCCCGGCACCCCCTTCCGCCTGATGAATGCCGAATCGCGTGCCAATCAGCTCGCCGCCCTTGGCGTCGAACACCTGTTCGAACTGCCCTTCGATGCCCGTATCGCAGGCATGTCCCCCGATACCTTCGCGCGTGAAATCCTCGCTACCGGCCTTGGCATTTCCCACGTCGTCATCGGTGCAGATTTCTGCTTCGGCAAGGGCCGCGCGGGCACCGCCGCCGACCTGCAGGCCCTTGGCCACACACATGGATTCCGCACCACCATCGCCCCCCTGATCCGCGCCAATGATACCGCGATTTCCTCTACCGCGATCCGCACCGCCCTGACGGATGGACGCCCCCGCGATGCAGCCAGCATGCTGGGCCACTGGCACCGCATCGAAGGCCCGGTGATCCACGGCGAAAAGCGTGGCCGCGAACTGGGGTATCCCACCGCGAACATGGCGCTTAATGGCCTGCATCTGCCCCGCATGGGCGTCTATGCCGTCATCGCCGATGTGCTGACCGGGCCCCATACCGGCCGTTACATGGGTGCTGCCAGCCTTGGTGTGCGCCCGATGTTTGGCCAAAACACGCCCAACCTTGAAACCTACCTGCTTGATTTCAAAGGCGATCTTTACGATCAACACCTCAGCATCGCCCTCGTCGATTTTCTGCGCCCCGAATTGAAATTCGATGGCTTGCCCGCCCTGATCACCCAGATGGCCGCCGACACGGACCGCGCCCGCAGCATTCTGGCACAGCTATAATGCGCCCCCGTTTCTGGGACCTGCCCCTGACAAAACTCACCCCCCCCGAATGGGAGGCCTTGTGCGATGGCTGCGGCAAATGCTGCCTGAACAAGCTGGAGTTTGAAGATACCGGCGAGGTGGCCTTCACCCGCGTGGCCTGCCGCCTGCTGGATGGCGAAACCTGCCAATGCACCAACTATCCCGACCGCAAGAAATACGTGCCCGAATGCGTCGTCCTGAATCCCAAAACGCTGCCGAAAATCGCCTACTGGCTGCCGCAAACCTGCGCCTATCGCCTGTTGCACGAAGGCAAGCCCTTGCAGGAATGGCACCCGTTGCTGACGGGGGATCCCAATTCCGTGCATGACGCGGGCATGTCCGTGCGCGGCTGGACAATCCCGGAATACGCGGTCGATGAAGACGACTGGGAAGATTACATCATCGACGAAGTACCGTAAAACCCCGCGATCATGGCTGACACCTCTACCTCGTTGGTCATTAATGCCATATGCCCCGCCCCCTCTACTACCACCCGGCGCACCCGTGGCAGTCGCCGCGCCAGTTCCGCCTGTATCGCCGCCATCACAGGGGGCGAGGTCGCGCCTTCCATCAGCAACACCGGAATTCCCAGACTTTCCAATCGCATGTGCCCCAGCAATCCCGCCGCGTCCCGCATCATCACGTCCAATTGCGCCGGGATCAGATTGATCCGCGCGGTCATATAGGCCTGCAACCTTGCGGGCAGTGATGCGAAATCCGTGCCGCTCCAATAGCCATGAAAAAACGCTGTTGCCGCCGCCATATCACCCGCTGCCATAGCTGCCTCAAACGGCGCAAACGCCGCCAGATGCACCCCGAACGCCGGATCCCCCGCCGCCCGCGCCGCCGCGAACAGCACAGGCTCGATCAACACCAGCGACCGCACCAGGTCCGGCATCTCCATCGCCATGCGCAACGCGACCGTGGCCCCCGATGAATGCCCGATCACATCCATTGGCCCCTCGGCCTGCGCGAAGGCAATCACGTCTCGCGTGCATTCCGTATGATAGTCGCCCGCCCCATCCCACAACGGCAATGCCCCATGACCCAGCAAATCGGGTGCCACAATCGTGCTGCCGGGCAAATCCAACCCGTCCCAGACCCCACCATGCGCCAGCGAACAATGCAGCGCCAAAACCTTGCGCGGGCCTGCTCCAAACCGGTGCACTGTCACAGCTTGCCCGCCAAATGCAGGTCCAGATGCGCCAAGCGGTCCTGCCCCCAGAACAGCTCATCGCCCACCAGATAGGTCGGAATGCCGAACACGCCCCGCACAACCGCCTCTTCCAGATTGGCCACGTATTCATCCGCTGCCATCATCATCCCACGGTCCGCCACGCCTGCATCAAACCCATGTGCCATCAGCACATCGCGGATCACGTCATCCTCCGCCACGTTCCGTTCCTCGGCCCAGCAGGCCCGCGTCACCGCATGCACAAGCCCGCCCAGATCACCGCCCCCCGCCTTTTGCGCCGCGATAATGGCATAGGACGCTGGTGCCGCGTTCGTCGGCCAGAACGCGGGCCTGACGTTGACGGGCATCCCCAGTGCCGCCCCCCAACGCCGGATTTCCTGTGCGCGGTTGGCCATCCGGCTGGGATGCCGGTCTTTCGGCAACTGCCCGCCCGTGCGTGGAAACAGCGCCATCGGGTCCAGCGGTTTATAGGTGATGGTCGCGCCATGCCGCGCGGCAATCTGTTCCAACCGCGTGCCCCCCAGATAGGTAAATGGCGAAATCGCTGCAAAGAAATAGTCGATATGGGCCACGGTTTTTCCTTTCAGGGTTTGAGCAGACGCTAACCCGGTGCTAAGCGGTGTCAACGCCGCTGTCACAGGAATCACACATGCCCGCCATCACAGAACCGAAACTGATCGCGGGCAATGCGAGCATGCAGTTGGGCCGCGCGATTGCGCGCCGCATGTCATTGCATCGCGGAATGAGCGTGAACCTCGTCGAAGCGCGGGTCGAACGGTTCAATGATGGTGAGATTTTCGTCGAAGTGTTCGAAAATGTGCGTGGCGAGGATATGTATATTATCCAGTCCACGTCGAACCCCCGCCAATGACAACCTGATGGAACTGCTGATCATGACCGATGCCCTGCGCCGGTCATCCGCCAGCCGCATCACCGCCGTGATCCCCTATTTCGGCTATGCACGTCAGGACCGTCGCGCCAAGGCGCGCACGCCGATCACCGCGAAACTCGTCGCCAACATGATCGCCGAGGCGGGTGTTGACCGTGTCCTGACGCTCGATCTGCATGCGGCACAGATTCAGGGGTTTTTTGACATCCCGGTTGACAATCTTTATGCCTCCCCAGTGTTTGCGCTTGATATTGAACATCACTTTACCGGGCGCATGGGCGATCTGATGGTCGTCTCGCCCGACGTGGGGGGCGTGGCGCGCGCGCGCGAACTGGCCAAACGGATCAACGCGCCGCTGGCCATTGTCGACAAACGCCGCGAAAAGGCCGGTGAGGTGGCCGAGATGACGGTGATCGGCAATGTCACGGGCAAGACCTGCATCATTGTCGACGACATCTGCGATACGGCCGGCACCCTGTGCAAAGCCGCCGAAGTGCTGATGGAAAACGGCGCGGTGGAGGTGCACAGCTATATCACCCATGGCGTGCTGTCCGGCCCGGCCGTTGAACGGGTCAGCAAATCGGTGATGAAATCCCTTGTCATTACCGATTCCATTGAACCCAATGATGCCGTGCGTGCCGCCACCAACATCCGCATCGTGCCGACAGCCCCGATCTTTGCCCAAGCCATCCTGAACATCTGGAACGGCACCTCGGTGTCATCGCTGTTTGAAACTGAAACTCTGACACCAATCTATGAAGGCATGTATCAACGCGGCTGATGCCCGATCACAGAGTCTTAAAAAAGTGTTAATCCAATGCGGAAATCTAAATCTAACCATATGATAACATTGTAAATAGTCTGAAATTGACAGCCGTCAACTTCAGTCGATTTCCCAATCATCATCCGATTTGACCGCGCCAATCGCCAGCCAGTCGGCCCGGATCCGTGCCACCCGGCTATCCCCCCAGGTGCGAAACACCAGATGAAACCCCTTGACCGAAATGTTCTCGGCCGTGATATCGGCGCGCGAATTGGTCTTGTGGTCCATATCCCACATCGAGATTGACACCGTGACTGATGGTGTTTCCTTGAATGCGTCCTTGAACGTCACAATATGGCGGCTTTCGCGCGGGCCATTGCCCGTCCACATCACGCCGTCGTCGGCGAAATCCGAAAACAGCACGCGCGTGCCTTGTTCAATCCCTACGGTCCCTGCCGAAATGCGCTTCATGGTTGTCCTGATACCGAATTTAGGCTGTATAACACGAAAAATGGGCGTTTTTCAGGCAACCTCTGGCAACGGCCCCGACTGTTGCGGGGCCTTATCTTGCCGCGTCCCGCGCGGTTAGTGGCCTGCCGCGGCCTTGGCTGCCATCATGTCAGCGACCAGTTTGTCGG
>JANNKX010000181.1:0-6663 GCA_031396505.1 Rhodobacterales bacterium | reverse complement strand
GGGGGGCAGGGGCTTGGGCACCGGTTTCGGGGCAGGCTGCGCTGCAAGAACAGGCATGGCGGGGGCTGGCGGTACGGGGGCTGGCACAGCAGGGCGAACTGGATCGGCGGTCTTGTCGATGACGGATTGGATCAATTCATAGGTCAACGTGCCGATCTTGCGCATATCACGGTTCATGAACAGCACGGCGGCAATCGGCAGCAGTGCAAAGACCCAGAACTGTTTGGTCACGATCAGCAGGATGACGGTGCCAACGATGCCAAGGCGGATCTTCTTGCCCCGCGACATGGGCGCGCGTGCTGCGACGGTGGCATAAGCGCCCATCTGCGCGAAGGGCATCGCAGGGGTCGGGCGTGATGTGCCCATCAGGACTGCGGGGATCGGAGACGCGGCCATTTGCGCATCGGCGGCCATCTGACGCCGGCTGCGGGAAAACCCGAAAAACGCGAGGAGCAGGGACACTATCGCTGGCGAGGCGATCACACCGGAGACCACCATCACATCCAGATCGTTCGGGGCGAGGGCCACGGCGCGCCCGTCAATCCACGGATCGATCCAGACGAAATCGGGTGCCCGTGTCAGCCCTTCTTTTGTCATCGCATCAATCGCCATGGATTGCAGATCGGGCGATCTGGTTGCTGCGCCGTTCACTGAAAACACCGGGCCCATGTCGGTAAAATCAACGAAATTCGACGCCATGAGTGCGGTGAAGGGATCAAGCTGCGCTTCGGTCAGGATCACTGCCGCGCGGGCAACCTTGGTATCGGCGGCATCGTCGGGGCCAAACAGCACATACATGTAACGCACGGTGTCGGTGCCCTTGCGCTCTTGTGTCAGTTCATAATTGTAGGCCGGATTGATCTGCCCAATCACGTTGACTTCATTCGACAAATGAATGTCATCATCCCCGAAGACATTCAGCGATACGGCGGCGGGCATCGGGGCAGCAAGGGCTGCGGCCTTGTCTTGTTCGATCTTGATGGACAGGGTGTAAAGCCACACACCAAGAGCCACAAAAATGCAGGCCAAGAAGATGTGTGTAGCAGGCTTCGCGCGGAAATACGCGAAAATCGCTGCGATGAGATAACCCATGGCCTGTCCCCCGTCTATACGTTCGGGGGCAGACTAGACGCGCAAACCGTGCGATCGCATGGCTCGATTGTGGCTAATCCGGGAAAAGTCGCGTCTTGCACATGGTTCTGCGGACAATCGGGTGCGGACGACTACTGTTTGTCCACCGACGTAAACAGCCCCGCGATGCGCCAGCCTGCGGTTTCCTTTTGGCACAACACCTCGACCAGCCATTTCAGGCGCGCGGGATCGGCCTTTGATCCGATGACCAGCACAAGGGGGACGTGAAACACGGCCGTGTCATCATCCAGAACGATCACGCGGGACGCGTCGTATTCAGGTTCTACCCGCCAGACTTCGGCATCCTGGAACGTGGCCATCCGTGTCAGCATTTCCTCGCGCCCCCAGACCGGGCGGCCATCGGTAATCCAAAGGAAATCGGCGCTGTCAGACAGGACCGAGCGCACGCCTTCGATGTCATGCGCGTTTTGCGCAGTAACAAAGGTTTCATACAGCGCGCGGATATCTTGTTGCGGATCGGCATGGGCCGGTGCGGCCAGACTGATCGTCAGCATCATGGCAAGGCGGCGCATCATTCCTCCCGTGCCTCACCGCGGATGTATTTCGACATATCGTGCATGATGAGGCCTGCATGCGGATCACGGGGTGCCGTCCATGGTTGCAATGCAAGCGTATCGCGCATGTCGGTAAGGCCAGCATGCCAGCGCGCGTCGATCCCGGCGGGCGAAAAATCGACATCCTTGGTCTGGTCTTCGTTTTTCAGGCGCGGAGCCAGCAGGCGCACCACATGCATCTGCGTCTTGCAGCCGAACGCCGCCAGTGCCTTGATTTCGGGGTCGTTCCGTTGATCGGGCGAGAGTTTCGCGGCCAATGCAGACACCACATGGCGCATGTGGTGCAGTTGGCGCTGGCGCTTGATCTGGTTCACGGCGCGACTTGCATATTGCAGGTCTTTCTCGCGGTTGGCCACATCCCAAATGCTGCGGGGTTCTTCGCCGTGACGCCGCCACAGGTGCACAGCAAAAACGATGCCTGACCGGCGGGGATAGTCATCAAACACGGTCTCGACCGGGGTATTCGACAGGATGCCGCCGTCCCAGTACAGCTCGCCATCAATGCGGACGGCGGGAAAGGCCGGGGGCAATGCGCCCGATGCCATAATGTGGCGGATGGTCAGCGTATCTTCACGGCTGTCGAAATAGCGCATTTCGCCGGATGATACGTTGGCGGCCCCGACCGTCAGGCGCGGGGCGTTGGCTGCCAGCAGATCGGGATCGATCAGGTCGGTCAGGGTTTTTTCAAGTGGCGCAGTGCTGTAATACCCAGCGGCGTCCGGCCCAAGCGGCATCTTCGGCCCCAGAAAGGCCATCGGGTTGGGCGTGAAAAAGCCCGGCAGACCCGACGTGACCGCGTTCATCGCGGCAAAGGTGCCCCCCAGGAAGGGCAGCGTTGCCATGGCCATTACCGGTGCGGGATGGCGCACGCGGGCCCAGAATTCCTTCAGGGCGTCCACACGGTTTTCGGGGGCATTGCCCGCAATGATACCTGCGTTGATCGCCCCGATGGACGTGCCGATGATCCAGTCGGGTTCAATTCCTGCCTCGTGCAGCGCCTCATACACGCCCGCCTGATAGGCCCCAAGCGCGCCACCCCCCTGAAACACCAGCGATATCTGCCCTTGGCCTGCCAGTGGGCCATCGGATTTTGTAGCGGATTTTGCCATGGTTCTCTCTTTCAATGTGCGGTCCAACCGCCATCGACGGGAAGTGCGGCCCCTGTGATCGATGCGGCAGCGTCAGATGCCAGGAAGACAGTCAGCGCGCCGATTTCGGCCACGGTCGCGAATTTCTTGTTGGGCTGTTGGGCGAGCAAAACATCACGGATCACCTGTTCGCGCGGGATGCCGTGGGCCGTTGCCTGCGCGTCGATCTGGGCTTCGACCAGCGGGGTCAGAACATAGCCGGGGCAGATGGTGTTGGCGGTGATGTTTTCCTCGGCGGTTTCAAGGGCTGTGACCTTGGTCAGGCCGACAACGGCATGCTTTGCCGCCACATAGGCAGATTTGAACGGCGATGCGACAAGACCGTGGGCCGAGGCGATGTTGATGATCCGCCCGCGCCCCAGTTTGCGCATCATTGGCAGGGCAAGCCGGGTGGTGTGAAACACCGAACTTTGGTTCAGCGCGATGATGAGGTCATACTTTTCTGGCGGAAACTCGGCCAGCGGGGCAACATGCTGAATGCCTGCGTTATTGACCAGAATATCCAGCCGGCCAAAGGCCGCCTCGGCGGCAGCCATCAGGGTCACGATGGCATCGGTGCGCGACAGATCGGCATGCAGGTAGACGGCATCGCGACCAAATTCTGCGGCAATTGCGTTGCCCTGATCCGGCGTTTCGATCCCGTTCAGAATGACGCGGACACCAGACTCTAAAAGGGCGCGCGCAATGCCAAGGCCGATCCCGCTTGTTGATCCGGTGACGAGGGCCACATGGCCGTCGAGGCGTGTCAGCATCATCTATCCTTTCGCTGTGGCGCTTGCCGGGGTCTGTTGACGCGGCAGCAGTGTATCATTCCCAAAAATAATCGCTGAATGACACTGTGTTTCGTGGCGCAGTTATCGCCTTTGCCTGCGGTCAAAGTCCCCTATCGGTTTCATAGCCAAAATGCATTGCAGGGCGGCATGGGTCATCACGATGTTGCGATCCCGCGTCAGAATTGCGTATCGCGGTGCGTGAAAGGTCTACTTTTCGCGTGCGGAGCGTTCACGGTCGCGATGATGGTTCAAACGAAGGAAAGAACGCATGTTGTGCTTTGCGCGGATCTTTACGGAAAGTTATACACCGATGCAACGAATCCACCCCTGTGCGGTTCAAGTTGGCTTTTTCCACCGACAAAAGCGCAATGGCATGACACGCGGACACACATCTGAAGGGTTTGGCTGAATTATGGAAATGCAACAGATCCGTTACTTTCTGGCAGCCGCTGCAGAATTGAATTTCACACGGGCAGCGGCAAAGTGCAATGTTTCACAGCCATCACTGACACGAGCCATCGGCCTTCTGGAAGGTGAATTGGGGGGCGATCTTTTCCGGCGCGAACGCAACCTGACGCATATGACAGATCTGGCAAAGCGACTGCTGCCATTGCTGACCAAGACCATCGAAAATGCCGACAATGCGACCGCAATGGCGAAATCCATCCGGGCAAACAAAGTGGTCAGCCTGCGGTTAGCCTTGCCGGATGCGATCCCGCTGGAACCGTTTGTGCCGCATCTGATGGAACTGGCAAAGGTGTTCCAGGATTTTGATTTCAAGATCGTGCGCGGAGTGTTTGGTGATCTGACACAACGGCTGCGTGAAGGGGAAATTGATGTCTTGCTGGGCCCCAAACCGGATGAGGCATGGGATCGGTATGAGGCCTGGCCGCTTTATCCGTCGCGGTTCAGTCTGGTGTTTCGGAACGATCATCCGCTGGCCGCGCGCGAGGTGATCCGGGTCGACGATCTGCAGGGCACCTGCGTGCTGCATCGGCCTTATTGCGGGATATCGCAGGAACTTCGCGAATATCTGACGCAGGCGGGGGTATCGCTGTCACCTGCGGTGGAGTTTATGCGCGATGAAGATCTGATGGCGTATCTGTCATCGAGCCAATCCATCGCGTTTCTTCCGGATGGGGCGCATCTGCGGTCTGTGCTGACAAGTCGGCGTCTGGACGGGCCTGAGGCGGGCTATGTGATGCATGCAATCACGGTGGGCGGACGGCTGCGGGGGGCCGCGCTGAATTTGTTGCTGACTCAGCTGCGCGCAGCAGTGTGGCAGCTGGCTGCGGCATAGAGAATGTCTGCGGGGTCCATGCGGGTGCGGGGGTCGGGGTCGATGTACCGCGCCACGATGTGGCCCGTGGCATCAATGATAAAGGTCGCAGGCAGTGGCAAAACCCACCCTTCGCTGCAGTTGCCGACGGTGATGTCGACACTGAGATCGTTCAATTCACGCCGCATGTCATCGTCGACGACAAAAGTCAGGCCCAAAAGGGATGACAATCCAAGGCCGATATCGCAGAGGATGGGAAAGTCTGCGCCAGACTCAGCCGCAAGGCGCACCGACTGGTCGGCGTTCTCGGGCGAGATGGCAACGATCTGGATGCCAAGATCCCGCAATGCAGGGGAGATTTCGGCAAGTGCCTTCATATTGACGATGCAGAAATCGCACCAGTAGCCGCGATGAAACGACAGCACGACCGGCCCGTCTTCCAATGCGCGTGACAGGTGCCACAGTTTGCCGCGCGTATCAGGCAAGATGAAATCGGGAAACGCACCGCCAATGGCAGGGGCGGCATTGCCTGCGCCGCTTGCGACAAGTCGCGCCACAAGGCTATCCGTCGTTTTGGTGTACGCGGGAAGGCGTACGCGGAAGTCGTCGGCAATGGCAGCAAGGCGGGTGGACAGCAACTCTGCGTCAGCCCGTGGTTCATCTGCAATGATGCCCTGCGGTGTCTTCAAGGGGCCCTCCGTCTTTTTCGCATCATACGCATTTTCAGCATGGCAACACCAACAATCGTCATAGCAAAGGTCTATGGAATACAAAGGGCGAGGACGGCTGCCGCGCGGCGCGGGTCCGGGTGATATTCCGGGTGCCGAATCGGTTCGGCATTGGTTGAAAGGGAACAATCCATGAAGACAAAATTCGTCATGCAGTTGATCGTGGGCCTTAGCCTTAGCCTGATGTCGACGACAGCCTTTGCCGAAGGCTGCCCGCCGCCTCCTCGGTGGCGGTCGCATCGGCCACCTGCTGGGCGAGGGCGTCGATCTGGGTCTGCAGCTCGGTGATCTTCTTCTGCAGTTCGGCGCCGGCGGAGACCAGCGTGTCGACGGACTGCTCGCGCTTGATCTCGATGTAGGCCTGCATGTAGGCGTCGGCGGCGATCCGCGCGCTGGTGGGGTCGCCGCTGCGCACGCTGACGGTGACGACGTCGGTGACGTTGTCGGAGATGCCGTTGACGGCGGGCAGGCTGCTTGCCAGCGCAAGGTTCTGCTGCGCACGCTGAGAAACGATCTCGCTCTCGAGTACCTTGATCTCGGTCAACACGGCCCGCTTCGGATCGCCGACCGTGATGTTGCCGTTGCCGAAGATCGTGTCGCTCGACCGGGTGCTCACCAACATCTCGGCTGAAGCCTCGTAGATCGGCGTCTGCAGAGCAGACAGTGCGACTGCGCCGACCACTGCGGCCACGACGGCCGTCACGACGATCCATTTCCTGCTGGCGACCACGTGGGCGTAGTCGAGAAGGCCGACTTCGCGGTCAGCGGTTCCATTCATGTGATTGCCGACACTACCGGCAAAATCACTGGCGCCGGTCGCTCGAACGACCACGGCCGACCTATGTCTGCCAGTCGAACCCGAGGGCGAGGATCACGTCGGCCATATCGTCGAGTGTGGTGATGGGTTGCCGGGGAAACGGCAGCAACCGGTCGGCGGGGAGGCCTGCGTCGGCAAGGAGTAGGACTGCCTCGTCTTCGTGCCCGGCGCGGGCGTACACCGTGGTTCGCTCGAGTCGCAGGTTGGCGTTG
>JANNKX010000167.1:0-3336 GCA_031396505.1 Rhodobacterales bacterium | reverse complement strand
AACATCCACCGCTAAAGTGAATGATTTAACAGCACCATGTATATATTTTATTTCACCAATATCTTGATTGCCATTCCATGTAACTGATACATCTTTTAACTGACCGGTTTTGCAATTCTTTTTAAATGATAATTGTACATTATTAAAAGTAGCAACCTTGTTTACAAAAGTCATCATACCCATATTTCGCCTCCAGCATCGTGCAGGTTGCGATTTCGATCCCATCCCACGAATAAGCCGCCCATTGCCATTCCATGTTGCGCCGGTTTTCCGGTTCATGCGGCAGGGCGCTGATAAACGCCTGATAGGCATAGCCCCGGCTGGCCGTGCCTGCAACGGGCTTATCTTTGTTGTTCTGATAGGAAACCCAGTCGGGATACCCGCTCGCCGCCGCGATACAGTTGACACAGCCTGTCGTACAGACGTCATCCTTTGTGCGGTCCAATGCGCGGTCCTCGGTCCGTGTTCCGGGTGCGGTGATCGTCCCGCCCGGTGCTGTCAGGGGCGGCAGATCGGACAGGTCAAGTGGCGGCAGGTCGGAGCCGGGCACCGGAAACAGTGGCGGCGTTTCGATGCAATAGCCCAAGACGCCCGGAATGATCCAACCCCAGTTATCGGGCAAACCCCATGCGATCACGACCACCAGATCAGGTCAGTGCGCCCGGCCATGGTCAGCGCGGTCCTGAACATCGCACAGACATCGCCAAAGCGGATATCGGGCGTGCCCGTCGGTACCGTCAGCACCCGGTGGATATCCATGTTTCGCCAGAACTCCGGTGCAAGCGCGATCCCGATCATGATGAAACGTGCGCGCAGGCGCGGGTCCGTGATGCCGAAAGATATCGCAATCCGGCGCGTGACGCCAACCTTGTCGGCCAGCGCATCATCATCCAGATGCGCCACCGCCGCAGGATGCCATTGCCGGATATCGACTGCAAACGCGCGGTCTTCCTGCGCCTGCGCCACCGCATTGATGCGCGCCTTCAACCCGTTCATGCGCGGCACAATCATCACCCCTTACGACAGCCCCATTTCCGCGTGAAAGATTACCCCTCAACCCGCGTATAAGTACCAATACCTGAAAGGATACCCTTAAATCCCCCCGGTTCGTCAAGGCTGAATACGATGATCGGCAGGCTGTTGTCGCGCGCCAATGCAATCGCCGTCGCATCCATCACTCCCAGATGCTTTTCCAGCACCTCATCATAGGTCACATGGGTGTACCGCTTGGCATCGCTGTGTTTTTTCGGGTCCTTGTCATAGACCCCGTCCACCTTGGTGCCCTTGAAGATCGCCTGACAGGCCATTTCGCTTGCCCGCAGGGTCGCCGCCGTATCGGTCGTGAAATAGGGGTTCCCCGTTCCGGCAGCAAAGATCACCACGCGCTTTTTCTCCAGATGTCGCACGGCCCGGCGGCGGATATAGGGCTCGCACACCTGATCCATCGGAATGGCGCTGACCACGCGGGTAAACACCCCGATCTGTTCCAGCGCCGACTGCATCGCCAGCGCGTTCATCACCGTGGCCAGCATCCCCATATAATCCGCTGTCGTGCGCTCCATTCCTTGCGCTGAACCTGCCAGCCCGCGAAAGATGTTGCCGCCCCCGATGACCATGCAGATCTCGACTCCCATGTCGCGCACCGATTTCACTTCTTGCGCGATGCGCTGCACGGTGGGTGGGTGCAGCCCATAGCCCTGATCGCCCATCAGCGCCTCGCCACTGATTTTCAGCATCACCCGGGTGTAGGCGGTTTTCGGTTGTTTTTCCGGCATCGCGGGCACCCTTTATGTGTTGCGGCAATTGCATCTTTGATTGGCGCGCAAAATGTCGGAAAACGCGGGCGGGTTCAACCTGTGAACGTGCGCGCCGGCGGTCAGGGCACAAGGTGAATATTTGGACAATCAAGACATCATCGCCAGTCTGTCGCGTGACGCGCCCATCCTGATTGCAGGGCCCACGGCATCAGGCAAATCGGCACTGGCGATGGCGCTGGCCGCGCGGGACGGGCGCACCATCGTGAACGCCGATGCGTTGCAGGTCTATGGCTGCTGGCGCGTGCTGACGGCGCGTCCGGATGCGATGGATACCGGGCGGGCCGCCCATGCGCTGTATGGCCATGTCGGCAGTGATGCGCCCTATTCCGTCGGGCATTGGCTGCGCGAGGTGGCGGGTCTGCTGGATCGCCCAGTGGTGATTGTCGGCGGCACGGGCTTGTATTTCACCGCCCTGACCGAAGGGCTGGCTGCGATTCCGCCGATTCCCACCGCTGTGCGTGCAGCGGGTGATACACGCCGTGCCGCCGGGGTCGATGCAATGCTGGCCGATCTGGATGCGCGCACCCGCACCCGGATCGACACCGCAAACCCGATGCGCGTGCAGCGCGCGTGGGAGGTGCAGATGGCCACCGGGCGCGGATTGGCCGACTGGCAGGATGACACCGGGCCTGCCTTGCTGCCACTGGCCACAGCCCAAGCCATCGTGCTGCGCCCCGCCCCTGCACCGCTGAATGCCCGCATTGACGCGCGGTTTGATGCGATGATCGCGCAAGGCGCGCTGGATGAGGTGCGCGCCGTGATGCCCCTGTGGAACCCGGCCCTGCCCGCGATGCGCGCCATCGGGGCGGCGGAATTGCGGGCGCATCTGCTCGGGCAGATGCCCTTGGATGCCGCCGTCGCCGCCGCCAAGATCGCCACCCATCAATATGCCAAACGTCAACGCACATGGTTTCGCAGCCGTATGGCCGGTTGGCGGGATTCTGCCTAAACCCTTGGCATATGCGCAACTTTCTGCATTTGGCTAAAGTTACCCACAGGGATCGTCGCCGCACCTGCTGTTTTCGCTTGGGTTCGCACCTGCAGTTGGTTTTAGTGATGGCTCATAGCGGGCTTCGTGAATCACCCATGCAAGATCTGACCCACCTGTCGCAACTGCGCCTGATCGCCATTCCCCGCCTTGCTGCGGCTGGGCGCTGGCGCGTGGAGGCGATGCGCTCCTTGTCCGAACCTTGCCTGTTGTGGTTTACCAAAGGCCAGGGTCGCATCACCATCGCGGGCACCACGCGCGGCTATACCCAGCACAATGTCATCTATATCCCCCCGGGCGTCATGCACGGGTTTGAGGCCGGCCCGCAGGTATTTGGCACCGCCGTCTTCTTTGGCCGCGATTGCGACGTGACCCTGCCCAAATCACCCCAGCATCTGCGCATTCGCGAAGTGCACGCCCAGCAGGAACTGAACGTGACGCTGGACGCCATCCAGCGCGAACTGGATGCCACGACGCCCGCCCATGACCGCGCCGCCGAACATCACCTTGGCCTGCTCGGCGTCTGGCTGG
>JANNKX010000348.1:0-20873 GCA_031396505.1 Rhodobacterales bacterium | reverse complement strand
ATCAGCGTGAAAAGCTACAGCCACCAGTCGCAGTCGGACGTGCGCATCATCAAATCACCGCAAGAGGTGCTGATGGGCGATGGAACCGGCATTCTGATTGTCGATGATCTGGTGGATACCGGCAAGACGCTGGAGGTGGTGCGCAAGATGTACCCAAAGGCCCATTTTGCGACGGTCTACGCCAAACCATCGGGCAAGCCGATGGTGGACAGCTATATTACCGAGGTCAGCCAGGATACCTGGATCTTCTTTCCATGGGATATGGCGCTGCAATATGTGCAACCGTTCCGGGGTGCCGACTGAATGTTTGTCCTGAACCCCGCGATGGCGGCCACCGACCCGCCCCCGGTGATGGAGGCGCGCAGATGGGCGGCAGAGGCGGTGTTTCCGCCGGATCGTCCGCTGATCAATGTCAGTCAGGCGGCCCCGGTTGATCCGCCCCCCCTGGCCCTGCGACAGGCACTGTCCGAGGCTGCGCTGAATGATCCGGCCGCACATCTGTATGGCCCTGTTCTGGGTCTGCCCGCGTTGCGCGCGGAAATCGCAGCACAATGGTCGGCGGGATATGGCGGCCACGTGACCCCCGAACAGGTGGCGATCACCCAAGGCTGCAATCAGGCCTTCACCGCCGTGATGGCGACGCTTGCGGGTGCGGGTGATGAGGTGATCCTGCCGACGCCATGGTATTTCAATCACAAAATGTGGCTAGACATGACCGGGGTGAAGACCGTGCCCCTGCCCGCTGGTGAGGGCCTGATCCCCGATGCGGATGCCGCAGCGACCCTGATAACCGACCGCACGCGGGCCATTGTTCTGGTCAGCCCGAACAATCCGGGCGGGGTCGAGTATCCAGCGGAAACCTTGGCCGCGTTCCGCGATCTGGCGCGTGCACGCGGATTGGCCCTGATCGTTGACGAGACTTACCGCGATTTCGACAGCCGCACGGGCGCTGCGCATGATCTGTTCCACGATCCCGACTGGGATGATGTGCTGATCCAGTTATATTCATTCTCCAAGGCCTACCGGCTGACCGGGCACCGCGTGGGTGCCGTTGTCGCCAGTACCGCGCGACTGGCGGAAGTGGAAAAATTTCTCGATACCGTGGCCATTTGCCCTAGCCAACTGGGCCAGATCGGGGCGCTGTGGGGGATGCGGAACCTTGGCGCATGGGTGGCAGGCGAACGTCTTGAAATCCTGCGTCGCCGCGATGCGATGGCGAACGGCTTTTCCGCGCTGACGGGCTGGCGGTTGCTGGGGTGTGGTGCATATTTTGCCTATGCAGCCCACCCGTTCGACCTGCCATCCGACCAGTTGGCCAAACGGCTGGTGCAGGACGCCTCCATCCTGATGCTGCCCGGTACGATGTTCCAACCGGCAGGTTTGGGGCGATCCGAGTTGCGCATCGCCTTCGCCAACATTGATGCAGACGGTATCGCCGAACTCTTCGCGCGGCTGGCCGCATATCGGCCCTGAACCCCGCTTGCCTGCACCCGCCGGGCACCCTAAAGATGCGGATCAGAATATCTGCCGAAAGGGGCAATGATGGCACGGGCACCGGAAACTGAAACGCCACGCAAAAAGGACAGTGCGGCACAGATCGCCGTTTATGGCCTGCTGGCCCTGCTGGTGCTGGGTCTTGGCGGTTTTGGGATTCAGGATTATGGTAATCGCGCCGCGCATATCGGTTCAGTCGGTGATCGCAACATTCGCAGCGACGATTATGGCCGCGCGTTGCAACGCCAGATCGACAGCCTGTCACAACAGATCGGTCAGCCGGCAAACCTTGCGATGTTACAGGCCTTTGGCCTTGACCAGCAGGCCCTGCAGGGTCTTGTAAACCGGGTTGCGCTGGACGCCGAGGCGGAACGCGTGGGGTTGTCGGTGGGCGATCCGATCGTGGCACAAGAAGTGCAGGCCATGGGCAGCTTTCAGGGCGTCGATGGCAGTTTTGATGCCGCAGCCTACCGCGATATTCTGCGCCGCGACGGGCGCACGGTCGTGCAGTTTGAAAACGGGGTGCGCGAAGATATCGCGCGGTCCTTGCTGCAGGGTGCGATTGTCGGTGGGTTTTCCGCACCTGCGCCGATGACAGAAACCCTGTATCAATGGGTGGGCGAACGGCGCGGTTTTTCGGTGCTGCAACTGACCGACGGCGATCTGACCGCGCCGGTCCCGGCACCCACAGACGCGGACCTGATCGCGTTCCACACTGCCAACATTGCGCAATTCACCGCACCCGAGGCAAAGCGCATCACCTACGTGGCCCTGCTGCCCGACATGATCGCGGATGACGTCGCGGTTGATGACGCGGCACTGCAGGCCGAATATGACAAACGCATCGACGAATTCATGCAACCCGAACGGCGTCTTGTCGAACGGCTGATCTTTCCGGATGACGCAGCGGCGATGGCGGCCAAAGCCCGCATTGACGCAGGTGGCAATTTTGAAGACGAGGTGGCGACGCGTGGGGTGCGCCTTGAAGATATTGATCTGGGCGATGTTGCACCATCCGAATTGGGTGCCGCCGCAGATGCCGTCTTTGCGCTGGTCGAACCCGGCGTGGTTGGCCCGTTTGCCACCGATTTCGGTCCTGCCCTGTTCCGCATGAACGGCATTCTGGGCGCGCAGGAAATCACCTTTGACGAGGCCCGCGAACAACTGGCCGGTGAGGCGCAGACCGAGGCCGCCCGCCGTGATATCGCAGGCCGGATCGAAGCGATCAATGATGCTTTGGCCGGGGGGGCAACACTCGCCGAATTGCAGGCCGAACAGGGCATGCAGCTTGCGACCTTTGACTACGTGACGGGTCAGCAGGGCGATGATCCGATTGAAGGCTACGAGGATTTTCGCACCGCCGCCGATGCCGTGACCGCAGACAGCTATCCTGAGGTGGTGACACTGGCCGATGGGGGGATTGTCGCCCTGCAACTGGATGAAGTGATCCCCCCCGCGCCAATCTCGTTCGAGACAGCACGCGACGACGTCACCGCGGCGTGGCGGGCGGATGCGTTGCAAAAGGCCCTGTCGGTGCGTGCAATCGAAGTCAAATCGGCCATCGAGGGCGGTGCCGCCATCGGCACGTTCGGCATCGTCGATGTGACGCCCGAAATCGCGCGCGAAGGCTTTATCGAAGGCATCCCGCCGTCTGTCGTCGCGGCAGCGTTCGCGCTGGATGAGGGCGGCCTGCGGGTGATCGAAGAGCCGGGTTTCGTTGCGGTGGTCAAGCTGGACCGCATCATCCCTGCAGCCACGGACGGCGAGGATGCAACCGCGATCCGCGATGCGTTGGCCGCGCAGATCGAACAGGCCATCGCGCAGGATGCCTTTCTGGCTTACACCAACGCGCTGTCACAGGCACCGGGTGCGGTGCAGATTGATCAGACCGCGATTGCCGCCGTGCAGGCCAATTTCAACTGATGGTGCTGACCACGACATATGATGCCTTTGCGGCGGGCTGGGCCGCGGGGCGCAATCAGCTTGTCTATGCGCGGCTTGCGGCGGATCTTGATACGCCAGTGTCGCTCATGCTGAAACTGGGCGATGCGCGCACCGACACTTTCATGCTTGAATCCGTGACGGGCGGCGAGGTGCGCGGGCGCTATTCCATCGTCGGGATGAAGCCCGATCTGATCTGGCGCTGCCGGGGTGACATGTCGGACATCAATCGCGCGGCACGGTTCGATGCGGGGGCTTTCACGGCCCTTGACGGGCATCCGTTGGCGACGTTACGGGCACTGATTGCAGAAAGTGCCGTTGATATGCCTGACGATCTGCCCGCAGCATCCGTTGGGCTGTTTGGATACCTTGGCTATGACATGATCCGGCTGGTGGAACATCTGCCGGATGTGAACCCCGACCCGCTTGGCCTGCCCGATGCCGTGCTGATGCGCCCGTCGGTTGTGGCGGTTCTGGACGGGGTGAAAGGCGAGGTCATCATCGTGGCACCCGCGTGGGTGGCATCGGGCCTGTCGGCGCGTGCGGCCTATGCCCAAGCCGCCGAACGCGTGATGGACGCGCTGCGCGATCTGGACCGGGCCGCAGCATTGCCCCGCGATCTGGGGGATTCGGCCCCGGTAGGGGCGGCGATATCCAACTTTACCCATGCGGGCTACAAGGCAGCGGTGGAGAAGGCCAAGGACTATATCCGTGCGGGCGACATCTTTCAGGTGGTGCCTTCACAACGCTGGACGCAGCGGTTTGAACTGCCGCCCTTTGCGTTCTACCGCAGCTTGCGTCGCACCAACCCGTCGCCGTTCATGTTCTTTTTCAACTTCGGCGGTTTTCAGGTGGTGGGCGCATCGCCCGAAATTCTTGTGCGGCTGCGCGATGGCGAAGTGACGGTGCGCCCGATTGCAGGCACGCGGGTGCGGGGCGCGACGCCGGAAGAGGACCGGGCGCTGGAGGCGGACCTGCTGGCGGATCAGAAAGAGCTTGCCGAACATCTGATGCTGCTGGATCTGGGGCGCAATGATGTGGGGCGGGTGGCGCGCGTCGGCACGGTTCGGCCCACGGAAAAGTTCATCATTGAACGCTATAGCCATGTGATGCACATCGTGTCGAATGTCGTGGGGCAGATCGCGGATGGCGAGGACGCGCTGTCGGCGCTGCTGGCGGGGTTGCCTGCGGGCACGGTTTCGGGTGCGCCCAAAGTGCGCGCAATGCAGATCATTGACGAGCTGGAACCGGAAAAGCGCGGGGTTTACGGCGGCGGCGTGGGTTATTTCGCGGCGAATGGCGAGATGGACTTTTGCATCGCGCTGCGGACGGCGGTGTTGAAGGACGACAATCTGTATATTCAGGCCGGGGGCGGCGTCGTTTATGACAGCGACCCCGAGGCGGAGTATCAGGAAACGGTGAACAAATCCCGCGCGCTGCGCCGTGCGGCCGAAGATGCCGGCATGTTCGTGCGGCGCGGGAATACCTGAGTTCTGGAGGTTTGGTGATGCCATTCACACGACGTACCGCGCTGACGCTGGCCCTGATCGGGCCGCTGACAGCCTGCGCCGGGCGGCGTGAGGCGGTGGCCCCTGCCCCGGCGCGAAATCTGTTTACGGGCGAGACGCCGGAAATGCGGGCGTTGATCCGCAAATACGCAGGAATCCATGACATCCCGGAAAGCCTGTTGCACCGGGTGATCCAGCGCGAGAGCGGGTATAATGCAGGGGCGCGCAACGGGCCGTATTACGGGCTGATGCAGATATTGCCGCAGACGGCGGGGACGATGGGATATGACGGGCCAGCGAATGGCTTGCTGGATGCGGAAACCAACCTGAAATACGCAGGCCGCTATCTGCGCGGGGCTTGGCTGGTATCGGGCGGGGATGAGGCCGAGGCGATAGGCTGGTATGCGCGCGGATATTATTATGAGGCAAAGCGGCTGGGGCTGCTGGAGGAAACCGGCCTGAGAGCCTAAAATTGACGGCTGTCAGTTTTTAGTATTATTGTTTTAAATCAAAGTACTAACTTAGAATTTCTGAGCCGCGTTAAGACTTTTGAAACATTGCGTGACCAGTGTTAACTTGCCCACCCTCAGCCCCCATCGGCGGGAGAGAGGCCTTGTGTTCTGGCTTGTGTGGGGTTGCGGGCCACCGCAAGTCAGGCAGAGCAAGAGATGACCCCGGACAAGAAGTGCCGTGTGCGGGTCACAGTCTGGTCGCTGCGCGCCCAATGTGAACACTGGCACACAAAAGCGGCATTGCGCGCGCATTGATTCTTGCCATATCTGGCGTCGGACGAGACGGGCTGCGGTTCGGGCAACCTTGCCGACGCATATCCTACCCCTTCCCCAGCACCGCTTTCAGACGCAGCCAGCGGCACTGCGGATGGCGTGCCGTCAATGTGAACAGGCGTTCCATGAATGCCCAGGCCTGCGCATCATGCACCAGATGATGCGTCAGAACCCCGACCGCCCCGCCCCGGTTTACCGCCCGCGCCACATCGGCCAGCAGCGCATCATCCGCCCGTCCGCCCCGCGTCCCGCGCCAGTCGATAAGGTCGACATGCGTGTTCACCGTCTGCAGCGCAGCCGCCGTTTGCGGCCCGAACACCGACAGCCCCTCAAATCCAATGCGCGGAAGCTGCGCCACCACTTCTGGCGCGATCCGGTTCCACGGCGGCACCAGAACCGGGCAAAACTGTGCCGGAAACAGGCCAGCAAGCCGATCAAGGCCGCGCTGCAATTCCCCAAGCACGGCGGATACGGGGCGATGCCCGCCCAGTTCCTGCGGCTTTTCGCCCGCGCCTGCATGATTCACATGCGCCCAGCCATGCACGGCGACCGTCACATGCGCCGCGTCCGTCACACGTTCGGCCAGCGCGGCACCCGCAGGCTTTGGGATCACCGCCAGCGTCACGGGAACCGCCCATTTGCGTGTGACCTGTAGCAACCGGTCAAGGGCAGGCGTTGGCACCGTCGCATCGTCATCGCGCAGCCAGAAATCCACCTGACCACTGCGCCGCGCCAGTGCTGCCAGAAATTCCGCGCTCATCCCACCACATCCCGCAGCAAGGCGTCGAGCCGCCTGGCCGCCCCCGGCAACGCGTGATGCGCCAGAACATCGGCCCGTGCCGCCGCGCCCATCTGCCGCTGCAGCGCCTGATCCGTCAAAATATGCCCGATCGCCGTGGCCGCTGCACGATCATCACCGTCCGGCACCAGCACCCCCGTCAGCCCGTTCGCCACCACTTCGGGCACGCCTGCCACTGCCTGTGCCACCACCGGAACACCTGCCGCCTGCGCCTCCAGGTAGGCCAGACCATACGCCTCGCCACACCCCGGCCAGACATAGACAGCACCCCGCGCCAGCAGTGCCGCGACGGCGGCCGCGTCCACCGCACCCAGCCAGGTGACCCGTGGCGCAACCTGTGCAAACAGGGCCTGTACCTGCGCCCGCATCGGCCCGTCGCCTGCAACGGACAAACGCCAGTCAAGCCCCGGTGGCAACAGCGCCAGCCATGCCGCCAGCCTTTCATAGCTTGCAAATTTGTCACCCGCGCGCATCATGGCGACGCAGACCACGTGCCCCGGTTCCGGCGCGGGTGCCGCTCCAAATGCATCTACCGCAATGAACGGCGCAAACCGCGCCAGCCGCGCATGTGGTGCAGCCGCCTGCAACCCGGCCAGATCGCGTGCCGTCAGGCACAGGTTCAACGCTGCCCCCTGCACCGCAGCCAAGGCATACGCCTGCATATCGACCCAGACACCGATGTTGCGCCGTGCCGAATACGACGCCTCACAGGTGACATAGGCCAAGCCGAACTGCGTGGCGAGCGGTGGCCCGATCAGGTCGGGCGATTTGTAATAGGGGTGATAGCAGAACCAAAGATCGGGTTTATCCGTCGCCCATTCCGCCGCAATCCGCGCGCGTTCCTGCGTGGCTTGCGCCTGCACGCGGGCCCATGCCGCCGCATCGCCCGCATCCCCGACATAAGATCGCAGGTCTGACACCAGCAGCACGCGGTGCCCGGCGCGTTCGAGACAGGCAAACAGCATCCGCGCCATCAACCGGTCACCCGAAGGCACCGCATGCCCCGGCGATTTCAGTGGCGCATAAAAGGCGATGGTCAAAGGACGGCCCTGCATGGCGTCACCCTAATGCGGTTTGCAGCGCAAGGGAATCAGATTGGCATCGCCGCGCGTTTGCCCATGGCACGGCCAGATTATTCTGCCGCGAGCCTGCGCGGTTTCAGCATATCCTTCAAATAGCGCCCGGTATGGCTGTCTGTCGCCATGGCCACCTGTTCCGGTGTGCCCACGGCCACGATCTGCCCGCCGCCATCGCCGCCTTCGGGGCCGATGTCGATGATCCAGTCGGCGGTCTTGATCACGTCAAGGTTGTGTTCGATCACCACCACCGTATTGCCCTGTTCCACCAGTTCGTGCAGCACCTCCAGCAATTTGCGCACATCTTCAAAGTGCAGGCCCGTGGTCGGTTCATCCAGAATATAAAGGGTGCGGCCTGTTGCGCGGCGCGACAATTCCTTGGACAGCTTCACGCGCTGCGCCTCGCCGCCTGACAGGGTCGTTGCCTGTTGGCCGACCTTGATATAGCCGAGGCCCACCTGAAACAGCGCATCCATCTTGTCGCGGATCGCAGGCACGGCGGCGAAAAAGCCCTGCGCCTCTTCACATGTCATATCAAGAACGTCTGATATGCTTTTGTTCTTGAACTTGATTTCCAGCGTTTCACGATTATAGCGATGGCCCTTGCAGGTCTCACATGTCACGTAGACATCGGGCAAAAAGTTCATCTCGATCTTCAAGACGCCATCGCCCTGACAGGCCTCGCAGCGCCCGCCCTTGACGTTGAAGGAAAACCGCCCCGGTCCGTAACCGCGCGCCTTGGATTCGGGCAGGCCCGCAAACCAGTCGCGGATCGGGGTGAAGGCCCCGGTATAGGTGGCGGGGTTTGACCTGGGCGTGCGACCGATGGCGCGCTGATCGATGTCAATCACCTTGTCCAGATGTTCGAAGCCTTTGATCGTCTCGCAGGGGGCGGGCGTTTCGCGGGCACCATTCAGGCGGGTGGCGGCGGTTTTGAACAGGGTTTC
Organism: Rhodobacterales bacterium; assembly: GCA_031396505.1. Taxonomy (GTDB): domain Bacteria; phylum Pseudomonadota; class Alphaproteobacteria; order Rhodobacterales; family Rhodobacteraceae; genus JAAFHS01. The sequence continues at coordinate 12,323 of JANNKX010000348.1, read as the reverse complement.
GATGGTCAAGGTGGATTTGCCCCCGCCCGACACGCCCGATACGCAGACAAACATGCCCAAGGGAAAGGTTGCGGTGACGTTTTTCAGGTTGTTGCCCGTGGCCCCGACCACGGTCAGTTTCTTGCCGCTGCCCTTGCGGCGGGTTTTCGGGATGGCGATGGACCGCGTCCCCATCAGGTATTGCCCGGTCAGGCTGGCCGGATCGGCGGCTACCTGTTCAGGCGTGCCATGCGCCACCACCATGCCGCCATGCACGCCCGCGCCCGGCCCCATGTCGAAGACATAATCCGCCTCGCGGATGGCGTCTTCGTCATGTTCGACCACCAGCACGGTATTGCCCGCATCGCGCAGGTTTTTCAGCGTGGTCAATAAACGGTCATTGTCGCGCTGGTGCAGGCCGATGGACGGCTCGTCAAGCACATACAGCACACCCGTCAGGCCCGACCCGATTTGGGAGGCCAGCCGGATGCGTTGCGATTCGCCGCCCGAAAGGGTGCCCGCATTGCGCGACAGCGTCAGGTAGTTGAGGCCAACATTCACAAGAAAACCAAGGCGTTCGCGGATTTCCTTCACAATTGCCTTGGCGATTTCGTTCTTCTGATTGCCCAGGGTCGCGGGGACCGAGGTGATCCAGTCAAACGCCTCGGTGATGGACATGCGCACCACCTGACCGACATGCAAGCCTGCGATCTTGACGGCGAGCGCCTCAGGCCGCAGGCGGTAGCCTTCGCAGGACCCACAGGCGCGGTTGTTCTGGAACCGCTCCATATCCTCGCGGCTCCACGCACTATCGGTCTCGCGATACCGCCGTTCCATGTTGGGCACGATGCCTTCGAACACGCGGCTGACTTCATAGACGCGGCCGCCCTCGTCATAGCGGAACTTGATTTCCTCTTTCCCCGATCCGTGCAGGAACAACTGCTGCACAAAAGGCGGCAGGTCTTTCCATTTCGCCTTCACGTCGAATTCGTAATGCTTGGAAAGGGCGGTCACGGTCTGGGTGAAATAAGGCGATTTGGTCTTGGCCCACGGCGCAATCGCCCCTTGCAGCAGCGACAACCCCTGATCCGGCACGATCAGCCGTTCATCAAAGAACAGCTCCACCCCCAGCCCGTCACACACTGGGCAGGCCCCGAAGGGCGCGTTGAACGAAAACAGCCGGGGTTCGATTTCCGCGATGGTAAAGCCGGACACCGGGCAGGCGAATTTTTCGGAATAGGTAATGCGCTGCGCATCGGTGCCTTCCGGCGCATCGGCAATTTCGATCACGGCAATGCCATCGGCAAGGTTCAGTGCCGTACGAAAACTGTCGGCAAGCCGCGTCTCGAGCCCCTCTTTCACCACGATCCGGTCGACCACAACGTCGATGTTATGGCGAAACTTCTTGTCCAGCGTTGGCGGTTCATCCAGATCATGGAAGGTGCCGTTGACCTTGACGCGCTGAAACCCTTGCTTGCGCAAGTCAAGAAATTCCTTGCGGTATTCGCCCTTCCGGTCGCGGATGATCGGCGCCAGCAGGTAGGCGCGCGTGCCTTCCGGCATCGCCATCACGGCATCGACCATGTCCTGGACCTGCATCGCGGTAATCGGCAGGCCGGTAGTGGGGCTGTAGGGCGTGCCGACGCGGGCAAACAGCAGGCGCAGATAGTCGTAAATCTCGGTCACCGTGCCGACGGTGGAACGGGGGTTTTTCGACGTGGTCTTCTGTTCGATCGAAATCGCGGGCGAGAGGCCGGAAATGTGATCGACATCGGGTTTGCCCATCATATCCAGAAACTGGCGGGCATAGGCCGACAGGCTTTCGACATAGCGGCGCTGGCCTTCGGCATAGATTGTATCGAAGGCAAGTGAGGATTTACCGGACCCGGACAGGCCAGTGATGACCACCAACTGATCGCGCGGAATGCTGACATCCACGTTTTTCAGATTATGCTCGCGCGCGCCGCGCACCTCGATGAACTTCTGTTCCGCCATGTAACCACCCCTAAACCCATCATTAGAGATAGGGCATTTGTCGCGAGTCTCCAATCGGAAAATGTGAACGAAGTGTGAACTTATGCGGGAATTCGCAGGCGGCGGCGCGATTGCAGGGCATGAATGGCAATGCCTGCGAGGCAAAACGGCAGGATGAAACCAAGCATGGCCCCGGCATCGCCGCGCGCGAGCAACCATGCAAGCAAGGGTGTGCCGGTGACGGTGCCAAGGTTTCCCATCTGCGCCAGCGCGCCTGCAGCCATGGCGCGGTCGTCGGCGGCGGGGTTCAACTGCGCGATGGCGGCAAAGGACGCGCCCTGCACCAGACCATAAGCGCCTGACAGCGAAAGGGCGGCGGCCGCCATCAGGGGGCCATCGCCCCAAGCGGCCCACAAACCAATGGCGGCGATGGCGGCAAGGGCAAAGCCCGCCTGCACGGTCTGCACGGCACTCAGAACCCGGAGGGCCACGACGCCAGCGGTCAGCGACACGATGATCGCGGCCAATGGCATCCAGAACGCGACCAGATCCCGCTGCGGCGCGGGAATTTCAGGGACCAGCAGGGTCAGCAAGGCAACAAACGTCATGGTATAGCAAAAGAACCCAAGCGCGGGGGTGGCAATCCGGGGCGAGGCATAGATCACCGCGTGCCGCGCCAGCCAGCCGCCCTGCCCAATGCGGGCTTGCGCCACATCGCGGGGCAACAGCCCCCACAGGATGGCAGCACAGGCAGCCATCCACAGCGCATGGCCCTGAAACACCCCGCCAAGCCCGCTTGCCGCCACGATCCCCGGCGCAATCGCTGCAAGACCCGCAAAGCTCAGGCCAAAGAAACTGCCCCACAGCGCCATCACAAACCCCAGCGTGCCGGGCGTCGCCGCCCGTGCCATCAACACCGGCCCCGCCACCACGATCGCCAGATGCGAGGCCCCCTCGACGATGCGCAAGACCATCATCACCGGGTATGGCGGCAGAACCGATTGCGCGGCACTGGCCACGGCTGCCACGCACAACGCCACCACCATCGCGCGCCGCACCCCCAAGGGCCCCACCACCAACCCCGCCACCGTGCCAAAGATCAATCCGACCAGCCCCACGATGCTGACCATCCAGCCCATCGCAACCGGGCTGTAACTCGCATAGAACGCGCCCAGATCATCAAACAAGATTGATATCTTGCCGAACTGCGCTGCAGCCCCCAGACCCGCGCAGAACACCGCCATCACGATCAGTGTGCTGCGCACGGCCCTCTACCCCTTCATCTGTTCATAAATATCCCGGGGGTCCGGGGGCTGGCCCCCGGTCCGGTCAGAAGTGAATGGCGCGCCCATAGGCGTCCAGCACCGCCTCGTGCATCATCTCCGACAGCGTCGGGTGCGGGAAGACCGTGTTCATCAGATCTTCTTCCGTCGTCTCCAGCGTGCGCCCGATCACGTAGCCCTGGATAAGCTCTGTCACTTCCGCACCAATCATATGCGCGCCCAACAGCTCGCCCGTTTTGGCGTCGAAGATGGTCTTGATAAACCCCTCCGCCTCGCCCAGTGCAATCGCTTTGCCGTTGCCGATGAACGGGAAACGACCGACCTTGATGTCATGGCCCGCCTCTTTGGCCTTTGCCTCGGTCAGGCCCACGCTTGCCACCTGCGGCTGGCAATACGTACAACCCGCAATGGAATTCGGCTTGATGGCATGCGGATGCTTGCCTGCGATCAGTTCGGCCACCATCACGCCTTCATGGCTGGCCTTGTGCGCGAGCCACGGCGCGCCCGCGATATCACCGATGGCATAGACGCCATCCACCCCCGTGCGGCAATATTCATCCGTCACGACATGAGTGCGGTCGATTTTCACGCCGAGGGCTTCCAGCCCCAGCCCTTCGACATTGCCGACGATCCCCACGGCGGAAATGACCGTGTCGAAGTCATGGGTTTCGACTTTGCCCGCCACTTCGATATGGGCGGTGACGCCAGTGCCGGGCTTGCGGTCCAGCTTTTTTACCGCCGCGTTTTCGATGATCTTCATGCCCTGCTTCAGGAAGGCTTTCTTGGCGAAGGCGCTGACCTCGGCATCTTCCACCGGCAGGATGCGGTCCATCACCTCCACCACCGTCGTATCGGCGCCCAATGTGTTGAAGAAGGATGCAAATTCGATGCCAATCGCGCCGGACCCGATGACCAGCAGTTTTTTCGGCATCCGCTTGGCCACCAGCGCATCACGGTAGGCCCAGACCAGATCGCCGTCCGCCTCCAGCCCCGGCAGTTCGCGCGCGCGCGCCCCGGTGGCGAGGATGATGTTCTTGGCCGTCAGCTCTTCGCTGCCTTTGTCGGTCTTCACGGTGACGCGGCCCTTGGCGGGAATGGTGGCCGTGCCCATCACCACCGTGATCTTGTTCTTTTTCATCAGATGGCCGATGCCGGATGACAATTGCTTGGCCACCCCGCGTGACCGGGCGATCACAGCGGGCAGATCATAGCTGATGCCGGTGACACCCAGACCGAATTCCTTCGCCCGGTGCATCAGGTGGAACACTTCTGCCGACCGCAGCATGGCCTTGGTCGGGATACAGCCCCAGTTCAGGCAGATGCCGCCCAGATTCTCGCGCTCCACGATCACGACCTTCAGGCCCAGCTGCGCCGCACGGATCGCCGCGACATAGCCGCCGGGCCCTGCGCCGATGACGATCAGATCATAGTTCGTGGCCATGTGGTCCTCCCCGGAACAGATGGTTTAGCCTTAAACCATCCTTGCATGGCAATCAACGCGGGGCGCGCCGCACCGGGTTGCGCCCCATGCATGGCTCAGGCTTTCAATGCCCTTACAATCGCGCCATAGCCGCCCGCGTCAAGATAGACCGCCTCTTCCGGCGTGGATGGGCGACCCAAGGCCAGATTGCGGGTGGGAAAGCGACCAAAGCGGCGGATCACCTCGGCATGCGCGCGGGCATGCAGCGTCAGGTCGGGGTGTGATGGCATGCGGGTTTCCATCAGGTGGATCGCCATGGCCTGATCCGCGGGCATTTCGGAATGTTCGAACGGCATGTAGAAAAATTGCCGTGCAGGTTCGGGCGCATCCATGTCCCAGCCCGCGGCAAGTGCCACCTTGGCTGCCGCCAAAGCGCGGGCATCGCAGGCAAAGGCAAGGGCGGTATCGCGGTGGATATTGCGCGAAAACTGATCAGTGACGATCAGATAGGCCAGCGTGCCGACCGTGCCATCGACCCAATGTTCCAGCCCGTCATCATGCGCCGCCTGCCAGATGTCAGAAAACTGCGCACAGGCGGCATCAATTGCGGCCCCCGCTTTGTACCAGCCATCCGGGCCGATCTCGTCCAGCCAGAAATCCAGAATCTCAACTGGGTCAGCCATCAGTTTTTCCCCTCAATCACGGCACCAACGGCAAGCGATGACGCGTTGGGCGACAGTCCGGCAAAGGCGCCAGGGTCAAGCGGGGCTGCGCGGCGCGCCATCCGCCATGCCGCATAACCGGCAAGGGCGGCAAACAACAGACCCATGAACAGGAAGAACCCACCCGGACCAAAGGTTTCCATCAACCAGCCGGTGATCAGGGGGCCTGCAATGGCCCCAAGCCCGTTCAGAAAGATCAACCCGGCAGAGGCTGCGGCCATTTCCTCTTTGCCCAGATAGTCGTTGCTATGCGCAATCAGCAGCGAATACAGCGGATTGGTGATGCCGCCCAACAGCACGGCCACGAGCAAAAGCGCGCTGAATGGCAAGGGTGCAACGGTGGCGACCAACATCGTGACGGCGGCAATCGCGGCCAAAGCAAGGATAAGCTGCCTGCGGTCCATCCGGTCCGACAACCGCCCGATGGGGTATTGCAGAACAAGGCCACCCGCATAGGTGGCGGCCACAAACAGCGCGATCTGCGCGACTGACAGCCCTGCCATCGTGCCCCAGACGGCGGCCATGCCGAACATGGCCGAAAACACACCGCCCGTCAGCAACATGCCGACACAGCCAAGCGGCGAGACCTCGAACAGACGCACAAAGCTGAGACGCTTGATCGTGCCAAAGGTCGGGGCGGGGGTATCGGCCAACAGCAAGGGCATGAAGGCCAGCGACACCAGCACGGACGGGATGATGAACAGGGTAAAGCCGGACGGGTCACCCATGCTCAGCAACCCTTGCGCCGCAATGATGCCGATCATCTGCACGATCATATAGGCTGACAGCGCCTGCCCGCGCGTCTCGTTGGTGGCGGTATTGTTCAGCCAGCTTTCGGCACAGACATAGATGCCGGAAAAGCAGAATCCGATGATAATACGCATGACAGTCCATGCCGCCCAATCCAGAAACACAGGGTATAGCACGAGCACGGCAGAGATCAGCGACCCGAGTGCTGCAAACACCCGCACATGCCCGACGCGGCGGATCATTTCGGGGGCCATCGTCGTGCCACCCAGAAAGCCCACGAAATAGGCCGACATGACGGCGGAAATCTGAAGGGTGGAAAAGCCTTCGATGTTGCCGCGAATGCCTAAAAGCGAGCCCTGCACGCCGTTGCCAACCATGAGCAGCATGACGCCCAGCAGCAAAGGCCAGGTCGTGGCGAGGGTTTTCAGCATGGCAACTCCGATGGTTTTTAAGCAGGCTAACAGGTCTGCCGAGGGCGGAAAGGCGAAAAGTGGCAGTTCACGCAGGCTGCGCGGGGATCAGCAGGGACGCATCGCCATAACTGAAAAACCGATAGCCGCCCGCAATGGCGTGCGCATAGATGCGGCGCATCTCGGCGCGGCCCATGAGCGCGGACACCAGCATCATCAGGGTGGATTTGGGCAAGTGAAAGTTGGTCATCAGGGCATCGGTGACGCGGAATTGAAAACCGGGATAGATGAAGATATCGGTGGGGCCAACCCAGGGTTCCACCCGGCCCGTGGTGCGCGCGGCACTTTCGATCAGACGCAGCGCCGTGGTGCCGACCGGGATCACACGGCCACCGGCGGCCTTTGTCGCGTTGATGGCTGTGGCGGCGGCGGGGGTGACCTCGCCCCATTCGGCATGCATCTTGTGCGTGGTCACGTCATCAACCTTGACCGGCAGAACGGTGCCCGCGCCGACATGCAGGGTCACTTCGGTGAAATCGACGCCCTTGGCGGCGAGGGCGGCCAGCAGGCCCTGATCAAAATGCAGGCTGGCCGTGGGGGCGGCGACCGCCCCGGCATGACGGGCAAAAACGGTCTGGTAATCGGTCAAATCCTGCGCATCGGGTGCGCGCTTTGCCGCAATATAGGGGGGCAACGGCATGGCCCCTGCCGTTTGCAGTGCGGCATCGAAATCATCCCCCGTCAGGTTGAACACCAGACGCAGGTCGGTTTCCGATTTCGCGGCCACGGTCGCAGACAGATGATCGGAAAAGGTGATCACCTCCGCCACCTGCACCTTGCGCAGGGGTTTGGCCAGGGCGCGCCAGCCTTCGGTCGCGGGGTCCAGCAGCGTCACCTCGATTTTGGCCACGGCGTCACCGCGCGCGCGCTGCCCGGTCAAGCGTGCCGGGATCACGCGCGTATTGTTCAGCACCAGACGGTCGCCGGGGCGTAACACATCGACCAGATCGCGCACATGCAGATCGCGGATCGCCACGCCCTCTGCCAGCAGCAGGCGTGCAGCGGTGCGCGGCCTTGCAGGGCGCGTGGCAATCAGCGCCTCGGGCAGGTCAAAGTCGAAATCCTGCAATCGCATCAATTGTCGCTTTCCGGGCGTTCGGTGGGGGTGACCCGCCGTGATGGTTCGGGCGGTTGCACGGGTGCAGGCCCACCTGCGGTGCCAAGCACGGGGGCAGGTCTGCGAAAGATGTCGCGGAACATGCCGGGCGTCAGGATCGACAAGGGGTTCACGCCGATTTGCGGATCATCCGAAGTGCCGGTCAAGCGATAGCTGAACCCCAACAGGCCCTCGCCGCGCCGGGTCAGCACGGCCCCGATCCCGTTAAGCAGATAGACGGGCGAGATCACGCCCTGCACGTTGAGGCGTTTGCTGCCCGTCTGATAAACCCCGGCCATTGAGACGCCAAGCGATGCACCCACGGCAGACCCGCGCGAGATTTCTATGGCTTGCGGGGTCAGAACGAAATCAACCTCGGCGTTGTTGAACACGATGCCCTGCCCATTCAACTGTTCAAGGATGCCTACGACGGATACGGCATTCAACAGTTCGGCCAACACGGATGCGTTGCGCACGCGGATATCGGATATTTCGGCGCGCCCTTCATAGACGCCGTCATCTGAACGCGGGGTCAGTTGCAGATCAAGCGTGCCACCGCGCGCGGATGCAAACACCCCGGCCTTGGCCATCACCGTGCCCGCATCATCAGAACGGATTCGCACGGCTGATCCATTTGGCGCGGCAACAATCGTCCCTTGCACCGCACCATCGCCATTGACGCCGGCGGTAAAGCTGCCATTCAGGCCGCCGCGCGGTGAAAACTCGCCGCGAAAATTGGTAAAGGCGATGCTGTCGGTGACGATCAACTGATCCAGTTGCAGCGAAAACGGGCTGCCCCCGGTGCCCCGCGCCGTCCCGCGATGGGGCATCCGGCGCAGGTCAATCGACCCGCCCGTCACGGCAATGGCCGCAGAACCACGCCCCTGCCCGGTCAGCGTCACCGCCGCATCAAGCCAGTCATTCAGGGTGACGCGGTCAAAGCGCGCGGTTTGCAGCCCGCCGCCCGCCCGCAGGCTGATACTACCGGTGGCGTTCAACCCGGCGGCGTTCAACGCGACGCGGCTGACAGCGGGGGGTTTGCTTAGCGTCGCCTCGACCGTCAATGTGCCACGGGCACCGGGGGCTTTGGACCAACCCAAGGGTGGCAGTGACAGCCCCAATCCGGCAAGATCTGAGGTCAGCATCAGGCGCGGCGGCACCCCTTTTTGCAAGTCGATCGTCACTTGTGCCACGCCCTGCCCCGACAGCATGTCGCCCGGCAAGCCAAGGTCAAGATCGCGCGCTGCGGCATCAGACAGCGTGACCACCCCTTCGATCCGGGCGCGACCACGGGCCTCGGGGCCAAAGCCTTGGGTATAGGTCACATCGAAGGGCACTTGCCCAAGATTGCCGGGCCCGGAAATTTCCATCCCGGCCGGATTTGCCGTCAGGCCCAGGGCGTCGGCTGTAATCACGCGACCAGGCACAAGTTGATCCGACCGGAAATCGGTGATCGTGCCCGAAACGGTGTAATCGACATCCGCCAGTTGCACGCGCGGCACCAGCGGGATCGACAGTTGGGTGCGCGCGCGCGCCTGCCCTTCGCCCAGCGTCACAGGGCGGTCAGCCTTGGTCATGAACCCAAAGGGCGGCTGATCCAGCAATGACAGGGTCGCGGTCAGGCTGGAACGGGTTTGCAGGTCCATTTCGGCGCGGTTGGGGCGTTGCGTGATATCGGGAATCGCAAAAACCGATCCCGCAACATCAATCGCGCCACCGTCGGGGGGGGTGACGGTGCCCCGGTCCAGAACGATGGTGTAGGTGGACCCGATCAAGGTTGAATACCCGCTGCCGGATTCAATGGGTGGCAGGGTGCGCAGGAACCGGACCTGCGTATCGACAAACTCATAGCTGAGCGCGATTTGCGGATCACGTCCGGGGGCCAGCCGCACCCCGCCCTGCACATCAAACAGCATGCCTTTCAACACATTGGCGGCAAGCCATGCGCGCGTTTTTGGCACAAGGCGTACAGGCCACAGGGCGACAAGGCGTTCGGGCGCGATCCTGTTCAGGGCCACGTCAAGCGCGACGCTCCAGCCGTCTCTTGCAGCGGCGGCATGGCCGGACACCAGTACGCGCTGATCGCCTTCCGTCAGCGATAACTGCCCAAGGTCGATACGGAATGGATCGAGCGTCAGGCGCAGATCAAGCGCGCCTTGGGAAAAGGTGACAGGCACGGCAAACAGGCCGGCCGGATCAACGCGTACATCCGAAAAGGTGATCTGGGTCAGAAAGGCGGCGGGCAGACGCCCGGCCAGATCGCCGCGCAGGGTCGTGCCATTTTCATCGACCAGCAGGATATGCCCGGTAGCCTGCAGGCGCGCGGTTAGGCTTTCAACAGCAAGATCGTCGATCTGGATGCGCGCGCGGGCGGGATCATACGACAGGCCGACGCGGGCGCGTTCAAAAGGGATCGGGGCGGACTGACGGCTGTCAGGCAGGGCGGATGCGGGAATAGACGCGCCAACCGGCGGCGGGGCTGCGGGCAGGTTGATCGGGCCGGGCGGGGTGATGGCGCCAGAGCCGATATCAAGGGTGGCCCCAAGCTTGCTGATCCGCCCGTCGGCCGTTAATTCCGCGACAATGTCGCCTGACAGCGGCGCATCCAGCGCGGACAAAAACCCCAAGGGTGTTGCTTGTGCCGCAAGATCGCTTGCGCCGATCTGGCTGACAGTGGCGGCAATGCGGGCGGCGGATGTGCCCTTTTCGCTTGTGATGGTGATCCGTGCCGTTCCCTGCGATGTGCCCGCACCGCGCAGCGCGACCGACAGATCGGCGGCCAGCACATCGGGTCGGTTGGTGATGGACAACCGCCCGTCCGTCACGCGCCATACCCGCCCGGACCGGTCATCCCGCAGGGTCAGCGACAAGGCCTGCACGTCGACACGCGCCAGTGCCGACAGGGCCTGCGTTTCAAAGGCCGCCTCGATATCATCCAGCAGACCTGCAAAACTTTCCATCTGCACGTCCTGCGCGGTGCCAAGGTCGATGTTCAACCGTCCCAGCACATCGCGGCGCAGGGCAATCTGGCCGCCCACCAGCCGCAAAGACGACGGGCGCAATTCACCCTTTGCAAAGGCTTGTGCCGAAAACACGACGCGCGCCTGCGGCAACAGCAACAGCGTGGCCCCGTTGGGGGCTGACAGGCGAATGTCGGTAACAGCCAGGCGTGGCACCCATGCGTCGTCGATCAGCACCTCGATCGCACCCAGATCAATGCGCGCGCGCGGGTCAAGCTGCCCGTTCAGCCGCAGTTCAAGGTTTTCGACCATCCACATCGGCAGCCGCAAAGTCTGCCCGGTCAGTGCCAGAACACCAAACACACTGCCACCGACCAGCACCACCAGAAAGATCACCATCGCCAAGGCCGACCGCAGCATCGCCCAGATGTGGCGGCGCTTGCGGCGCGGCGAGTGGCGTCGGTGCGGCTGTGGCGACGTGTTCGCCGCAGGCTTGCTGATGTGCGTCTGTCCTGCCAAAACCCGATGCCCGATGCTTTTTTGCCAAGGCCCCTCTTTTCGCGGGACTTGCCTTTATCTTTGCCTCAAGGCAGCTAGAACGCCAAGGGCAATCATCTGCCCAACAGCAAGGAGCCGCCCATGATGACCGCAGGAACCCCCGCCCCGGATTTCACCTTGCCACGCGATGGCGGCGGCACCGTCGTCCTGTCGGGTCTGCGCCCCGGCAAGGTTGTGCTGTATTTCTACCCCAAGGACGACACGCCGGGCTGCACGCTGGAGGCGCAGGATTTCAACGCCAGTCTGGCTGATTTCGCAGCAGCAAACACGACAGTAATCGGCGTGTCGAAAGACAGTGTGAAAAGCCACGACAAGTTCTGCAAGAAACACGGGCTGGGCATTGTTCTGGCATCCGACGAGGCCGGGCAGACATGCGAAGACTACGGCGTCTGGCTGGAGAAAAGCATGTACGGCAAGACCTATATGGGGATCGAACGGACCACGGTCCTGATTGACGGCGCGGGCGTGGTGGCGCGCGTCTGGAACAAGGTGTCCGTCAAAGGCCACGCGGCCGAGGTGTTGGCCGCAGCGCGCGCGCTGTGATCAGCCTGACCGATATGGCGGTGGACGTGCTGACCACCGCCGACGGGCGCGCGAAAACCGCTGTCTCCCGTAAACACGCAGCGGCATGGTTTGCCGCGCGCATGGCAGGCTGCGCGCCCGCCATCGGGGACACGCGCCCGCCCGACCGCCCCGCCCGGCCGGATCATCCGATCCTGCTGGCACCCCGCGATGTGCCGCAGCGCAAACCCGGATCGCCCGCAGGCCAGATTGCCCTGTTGCATGCCGTGGCGCATATCGAACTGAACGCAGTCGATCTGCACTGGGACATCATTGCACGTTTTGCGGATCAGCCGATGCCGATGGGGTTCTATGACGACTGGGTCAAGGCCGCGGATGAGGAATCAAAGCATTTCAACCTGATCTGCGACGTTCTTGAAACGCTGGGCAGCCATTACGGCGCGCTGCCCGCGCATGCCGGAATGTGGCGTGCGGCCGAAGACACGGCGGACGACCTGATGGGCCGTCTGGCCGTGGTGCCGATGGTTCTCGAGGCGCGGGGACTGGACGTGACGCCGGGCATGATCGGCATCTTCCGAACCGCCGGAAA
>JANNKX010000160.1:0-9735 GCA_031396505.1 Rhodobacterales bacterium | reverse complement strand
GTGCCCGGGTACATTTTCGGGGGGAGTGATGCGCAGGAGCGGGTAGGGTGGGTGAAACCCACGCGGGCTGCACAAACCATTGGTTTTTCATCATAAGAAAGACGTGGGTTTCACCCCACCCTACGCTTGCTGGGCACCAAGTGTCATGTCAAAATCGCCTTTTAAACCGCTTCAATGAATGTACGGCGCAGGCCGGTCAGGCCTGCTGCATCAATTTCTTCAATCAGCCTGTCTGAAAAAAACGTATGGCCGACGCAACGCTCGCACCAGATATGTGTCTGACCGATCGCGCTTTGGTTCAGCACAAGGCGAGGCGGTTGTTCCAAAGGCTTTCCACCGATCCCAAGCTTCAACAGGCCTGGTCCGTAATTTCCATTGTCCAAAAGCCCAACCGTCAGTTCCCGGTTCATCGTATCCAGCCGGTTGCAGATCACGAAAAACCATTGGTCGGCGATCTTGCGGTCAACATGGGTGCCGTCGGCGACGGGGTCGTAGTTGCCGTAAATGTCCTGCCATGTGGTCGGATCGTAAGAGTAAGCAAAAACTTCGACCGGAAAGAACTGATGCACGCCGGGTTCAAGCCGTTCGATCAGGTCCTTGGCGGCGGTCGTGATACGCCAGCCAACGCCACTTTTTTCGAAATCAAGCAGCTTCCAAGAGGGATGCGCATCACGCAGGCCGATTTTTTTTGGCATATGGTCTGGAACAACTGGCCGCCCAACCCCCGACCCGGCAATCAAGGTACCGCCATCAGGCGTGTCATCAACAAGCCTTACCAAGTCACGGTTCCCGTCGAGATATTCTTCCCACGGTGCGTTGATCTTTGTGTCCGGATACCATCCCGCTGTCACATCATACGGCATGTGAGATCACCCCTTCTTGCGTCGCGCTACAGGCTGAACGGACCCGTGCCTGTGTTCCCTTTTCCCCAACAAACCCCAGCAAACGGCCAAGGTCTGGGCGAATGCGGCACTGCGATAACATCCATTCGAACCCGAAATTCCCATCCCGCAAGGCCTGTACTAAACGGTCACTCATCCATAAATTGCCCCGGAATCCGGCCTCGACCCACAGGTCGGGTCCGTCCAGCGCGGCAGCCGACAGCGCGATGTCGCCGTCAGAGACATTCGGGCTGATACGGGGACGTCTTTTCCCGGTTGCATGGTTCGGAACGCCCCATTCTATGCTTTGGCTTTCTTCGGGCAGGAAAGTGGCCTTCTGCACCCCCAATCCGATCAGCCAGAATGGCCCGGGATGCGGTGTCACTTCATCCGCCTCGTAGATCGTGTAGGGGATCAGCCCGATCGGCCCCAGATCGAACCGCGACAGCACCTCGGCCAGCCGTTCGCGCGCGCCGAGAAAGCCGCTTGCGGGGTAAAACAGCTGCTTCGCGCGGCGAAAACAGGCGGCATCGTAGATGGCTGACGCCTCAGGAAATTCATGTGGGGCAAGCGGAAAGCCTTCATTGTAACGCGCCATATTCTCCATCAGATCGCTATCCAGTTCTGGAATTTGATGGCGCGGATAAGGCTCTTCCCACGTCTTCCCAAAGTACTTCGTCCGCAAACCATTCGCACCGGCTACTAACCCATTTGACTGGACCCTGCTTAGCCATACCGTGCCAGTCATGCCGCCGCTCCTTTTCCCGCACCCATCATCTTCCCCCGCATGTCATCATCCACCAGCCCCGCCACCTGCGGATGGATGCGCAGATCGCCCTCCTTGACCACTTGCCGGAAGTTCGCGATCACCTGACCCGTGGCCTTGCGGTCCGGTGCGATCACGTCCAGCAGCCAGTTGATATCGCCCGACTGCCAATCCTCCGGCTTCAACCGGATCGGGAAGGTGCCAGTCTTGATCTGCTCACGGATCTTCAGATCGACCTCATCCGACACGCTCGCCCAGATCGCAAAGCCCGCGATATCGACCAAGGCCGTGCGATCCGTGCCCTTGGGATGCGCAATCGCGATCCGGTCGCTGCCCAGCGGCTCCAGCACCAGCGGCTGCAGATCGGCATGCGTCTGGTGGCGATAGCGTGGCAGGGCCATCATGGCCATCACGATTTTGCCCCGTACCCAAGCGGACATCGGGAATGGGGGCCGGAGTGATGGCCAGTCGGCGCAATCGGGTGATGAGAACATGTGCCGCTCCACTTTGGCGGGTGGAATAGACGGGGATTGTGGCGGTTCTTGGGAACAGGGGTGCGGATCGGGCAGGGGTAAAGGGGGGGGGTGAAAGGCAGACATGGGTTCACCCACCCGCGTGGTCTTGACCATGTGCCGCGCGCAGGTCACCACTGCGGCCAAAGGAGACCCCATTCATGCTCGATCTTGAATACGTGCGCGCGCAGTTCCCGGCCTTTTCCTCGCCCGGTTTTGCGGGGCAGGCGCATTTTGAAAATGCGGGCGGGTCTTACCCTTGCGCGCGCGCGGTGGACCGGCTGACGCGGTTTTACACGGATCGCAAGGTGCAGCCTTATCACCCGTTTGCGCCGTCCGAGATTGGCGGGGCGGAAATGGACGAGGCGCGGGCGCGGCTTGCGGCGATGATGGGCGTGGCGGAGGACGAGGTGAGTTTCGGGCCATCAACATCGGCCAATACCTATGTGCTGGCGCAGGCCTTGCGGCAGTGGATGGCGGGCAAGGGTGCGATCGTGGTGACCAATCAGGACCACGAGGCGAATTCGGGCGTCTGGCGGCGGTTGGCGGAGTCCGGGATCGCGGTGCGCGAATGGCAGGTGGATGCCCAGACGGGCCTGCTTGACACGGGCGATCTGGCCCCGCTGCTGGCGGACGGGCAGGTGCGGCTGGTGGCGTTTCCGCATTGTTCGAACGTGGTGGCGGCGATCAACCCGGTGGCCGAGATTTGTGCGATGGTGAAGGCTGCAGGGGCTTGGTCGGTGGTGGACGGGGTGTCTTATGCGCCGCACGGGTTGCCGGATGTGCCGCGCCTTGGCTGTGATGTCTATCTGTTTTCGGCCTACAAGACCTATGGCCCGCATCAGGGGATCATGACGATTGCCCGCGCGATGGGCGAGGCGCTGCCCGCGCAGTGCCATTTCTTCAACGCGGGCTCGTTGTACAAGCGGTTCACGCCTGCGGGGCCGGATCATGCGCAGATCGCGGCTTGCGCGGGGATTGCGGATTACATTGACGATCTGGCGGCGCATCATGGCATCACGGGCGATGCGCGGGCGCGGAACCGGGGCGTGCATGATCTGATGCGGCGGGCCGAAGTGGTGACGGTTGCACCCTTGCTGGACTATCTGGCCGGGCGCAACGACCTGCGCCTGATCGGGCCGCGCGATGCGCACCTGCGCGCGCCGACGGTGGCGGTCGCGCTGGACCGGGCGGCAGAGCCGGTGGCAAAGGCCTTGGGGCAGCGCGGGTTCAACTGTGGGGGCGGCGATTTTTACGGCGTGCGGCCGTTGCAGGCGATGGGGGTCGATCTGGACAAGGGCGTCTTGCGGATGAGCCTTGCACATTACACCAGCGCGGATGAGGTGGCGGGGTTGATCAGGGCACTGGACGCGGTGCTGTAAAGGGCAGGGGGCTTTGCGCCCCCTTTTGGCCTTTGGCCAGTTCACCCCCGCAAGATATTTTCAGACAGAAAATGGGGAAGTGATCCATTCGGGCCTGCGCAGCGTAAGGTTGGTAGAATGATACAAAGCAGGATTTGATGACTGATGGTGCGCTGATCCTGTGGTTCCGGCGCGACCTGCGCTTGGGTGACCATCCGATGCTGACGGCGGCCGTGGCGTCGGGGCGACCTTTGGTGCCGGTCTTCATTCTTGATCCCGAAACAGAGGCGCTGGGTGCTGCGGCGAAATGGCGTCTGGGGCTGTCACTGGCGGCGTTTGACGCGGCATTGCGCGGCGTGGGCTCGCGCCTGACGTATCGGCGGGGCGCGGCACTTGCGGTGTTGCAGGGGCTGATCGCGGACACCGGGGCCACAGGTGTGCACTGGTCGCGGCTGTATGACCCCGTGTCGATTGCGCGCGATACCGGCGTGAAGGCGGCGCTGAAAAGCGCGGTAACGGTGGTCAGCCATGCGGGCCATCTGCTGCACGAACCCCATACTGTGGAAACAGGTACGGGCGGGTTTTACCGGGTTTATACGCCGTTCTGGCGGGCCGTGAAGGGGCGTGATGTGGCGGCACCTGCGCCCGCACCCGAGGCGCTGCGCGCGCCGGGGGCGTGGCCTGGCACCGAGGCTTTGACCGACTGGCATCTGGGGGCGGCGATGCAGCGTGGTGCGGACATCGTGCTGCCCCATCAGCGGGTGGGTGAGACGGCGGCGCTGGACCGTCTGGACTGGTTTCTGTCCGGCCCGGTGCAGGATTACGACACCGGTCGCAACCTGTGCGCCGTGGCGGGCACATCGGGCCTGTCGCAGAACCTTGCGCTGGGTGAAATCGGGCCGCGCACCGTCTGGCATGGCGGAATGCGCGCCCTATACGAAGGACGGGCCGGGGCCGAGACCTTTTGTAAGGAAATCGTCTGGCGCGAGTTTGCCTATCATCTGCTGTTTCACACGCCGCATATCACGACGGCCAACTGGAAACCGGAATGGGACACCTTCCCATGGCGCGGCGACAATCCCGATGCCGAACGGTGGCGGCGCGGCCTGACGGGCGAGCCGTTCGTCGATGCCGCAATGCGCGAGATGTATGTCACGGGCACAATGCACAACCGTGGCAGGATGATCGTGGCGAGCTATCTGACCAAGCATCTGATGACGGATTGGCGGGTGGGCATGGCGTGGTTTGATGAATGTCTGACGGACTGGGACCCGGCGGCAAATGCGATGGGCTGGCAATGGGCCGCCGGATCGGGGCCCGATGCAGCACCCTATTTCCGCGTGTTCAACCCCGCGACGCAGGCCGAGAAGTTTGATGCAGGGGCGGTCTATCGCAAACGGTTCATCGCCGAATTGTCGCGCGATCCGGGCCCCGATGCGCGCGCCTATTTTGACGCGGTGCCGCGCGCCTGGGGCCTTGACCCCAAAGAACCCTATCCGATGCCCGTGGTCGACCTTGGCGAAGGCCGTGCCCGTGCGCTAAGGGCTTATGGCGAAAGAAACTCTTGAGCATGCCCTGCGTATCTGAAACGACTGATCAAAAGACCCTCGGGGGAGGAATATGACGATACTGACGACAACCAAGGGCCAGACCAACCTGCCGCGCTATTTCGCGACCGGGTTCGAAGTGGCCAAGCGGCTGGAACATGGGCGGCTGGATTTCGTGCTTCCCGATGGGCGGCGTTTCCGTGCCGAAGGGCAAAAGCCGGGGCATGCGGCAGAGATCACCATCCATAATCCCGATACATTCGGCCGTCTGATCCGCGAGGGCGATCTGGGGTTTTGTGATGCCTATCTGGATGGCTGGTGGTCGACGCCCGATCTGATGGCCTTCATGGACCTGATCCATCAGGGCAACGAGGCGGTTTATGACGGCTATCCCGGCATGTGGGTAATCCGCGCTTTTGAAAAGTTGCGCTTTTGGTGGCAGTCGAATTCCAAGGTGCAGGCGCGTAAGAACATCGCCTATCACTATGATCTGGGCAACGAATTTTACCAGCTTTGGCTGGATGATACGATGACATATTCATCCGGACTGTTCACCACGGGGCAGGAAAGTCTGGAAAAGGCGCAAGAGCAGAAATATGCAAGTATGGTCGATCAGATGGGCGCGAAACCCGGCGATCATGTGCTGGAGATCGGCTGCGGCTGGGGCGGGTTTGCCGAATATGCCGCATCCGTGCGCGGCCTGCGGGTGACCGGACTGACCATCAGTCAGGCGCAACATGACTATGCGGTGGACCGGATTGCGCGGGCGGGCCTTTCGGACCGGGTCACCATCAAGATGCAGGATTACCGTGATGAAACCGGCACCTATGACGGTATCGCGTCGATCGAGATGTTCGAGGCGGTGGGTGAACGGTACTGGCCAGTGTATTTCAACACGTTGCGTGACCGTCTGAAACCGGGCGGGCATGCGACGCTGCAGATCATCACGGTGCAGGACAAACGCTGGGAAGTGTACAAGCGCGGCGTTGATTTCATTCAGAAACATATCTTTCCCGGCGGCATGCTGCCCTCGCCGGGCGCGTTGAAATCGGAAATTGCGCGTGCGGGCCTGCACCTGAAAGGGTCGATCGAATTTGGTCACAGCTATAGCCAGACCTTGCGGCGCTGGCATGATGTGTTCAACGAACGTTGGCCCGAGGTCGCAAAGATGGGATTTGATGATCGCTTCCGCCGGATGTGGAACTTTTATCTGACCTCTTGCGCCGGAACGTTTCGCGGCGGAAACTGTGACGTGACACAGATCACCGTGACCCGTCCATAAAGGTGCCCCTATGCCTACCGCTGCAAAGCTTGTCGCATCCGTATTGTTCGCGGCGCTGAGTTTTTTTATCGCCGATCTTTATGCCCAAGGCATTACCGACGGCACGCGCACGGCTTACCTATTGCCCGGATCTGCCGCCCTTGGGTTGATCTGCGGCTGGCGCGTGATGGGAAATCTGGTGGGCAAAGGCAAAGGCATGGGCGATGCGATTGGGTCGGGCATCCGCACGGCGCTGACGATCGTGTTTTTTGCGCTGCTGCTGTT
Organism: Rhodobacterales bacterium; assembly: GCA_031396505.1. Lineage (GTDB taxonomy): Bacteria > Pseudomonadota > Alphaproteobacteria > Rhodobacterales > Rhodobacteraceae > JAAFHS01. The sequence continues at coordinate 3,122 of JANNKX010000160.1, read as the reverse complement.
TTCGATTTATGAAATGGTCGTGGTATCGACCAAGGGCCTGTATGATGGCCCGATGGAGGCGGTGCTGGCGATTTTCGACATCATGCTGAAATACGGGCGCGGCCTGATCACGCCCGAGGTGCTGGGCACGTTGTTTGTTGGCGGCAGCCTTGCGGGCATGGCCACCGAATGGGCAGATCGCCGCTGGCCGTGAAGGACAGGGCCGTGCATGACCGGGCCGTGAATGATCGGGCGACAACCGACTATTTCTTTTTTGGCACGCTGTGTCATGCGCCCTTGTTGGGCGTGGTGCTGGGGCGCGATGTCGCGGTGGAACCGGCCCATCTGCCGGATTACCGCGTGGCCTGGGCGACGGGGCAAAGCTTTCCCCTGATCGTGGCGCATCAGGGTGCCGCGGCCCCCGGCGTTCTGGTGCGCGGATTGACGGATGCCGATATCCTGCGAATTGATTTCTATACCGCCGGGTTTGCCTGTGTGCTGCGGGACATGGTGGTGCAGACCAGCGTGCCCACGTCTGCCGGGGTTTTCTTTGCATGCGATGACAGTTGGACGCCGGGTGCGGATTGGCTGTTTGCCGATTGGCGCGCGGAATGGGGGGATCTGGTCACCGCCACGGCGCGCGATTTCATGGCGCTGTACGGGCAGGCCGATCCTGCGGATATCCGGAAACGCTATGCGGCGATGCTGGTGCGCGGGGCGTCGACGCTGCGTGCATTGGCTGGCGGGCCCGTCACCCTGCGCCGTCCGATGCAGGCCGGCGATGTGCAGGTCGTGGCGCGCACCACACCCTATGCACATTTCTTTGCCGTCGAAGAATACGATCTGCGCTATTGCCGCTTTGACGGCACGCACAGCCCGGTGGTGAACCGCGCGGCGTTTGTATCGGGCGATGCGGTCACCGTGTTGCCCTATGATCCGGTGCGCGACCGGGTGCTGCTGATCGAACAGTTCCGTGTCGGGCCTTACGTGCGCGGTGATGCCCAACCTTGGCTGCTGGAGGCGATTGCTGGGCGCATTGACGCAGGCGAGACGCCCGAAGATGCCGCGCGCCGCGAGGCGGTGGAGGAGGCGGGTCTGGTCTTGTCCGATCTGCGGTTTGTCGCAGGCTATTACCCGACGCCGGGGGCCAAGGCGGAATATCTTTATTCCTATGTGGCGATCACCGATCTGCCGGACGGGGTTGAAGGCGTGTTTGGCGTGGCGGGCGAGGCCGAAGATATCCGCGGCCATCTGGTGCCGTTTGACCGGCTGATGGACCTGGTGGCATCAGGCGAGGTCAACAATGCACCCCTGCTGCTGACCGTGCTGTGGTTGCAACGCGAACGGGCAGGGTTGCGGGGCGGGTGATGGCCGGGGTGATGGGCAAATTGCCCGTCATTCCCGATGCTTGTCACAGCGCCAGCCCGACCCACGCGCCGTTGCGCCGGGATGACCGCACGCAGGCGTCGACAAAGGCCACACCTTCCAGCCCCTCCTTGATGCCCGGAAAGGTCACATCCGCGTCAACCGCCACCCCATCGCGCCGCGCGATGATGGCGCGCGCCGCCTCGGCATAGATGTTGGCAAAGCCTTCCAGATAGCCCTCCGGGTGGCCGGGTGGCACGCGGGTGACACGGGCCGCCGCCGCGTTGGACCCGGCCCCCCCGCGCGTGATCAGGCGCTTGGGTTCGCCCAGTGGCGTGTAGCACAGGTAATTCGGGTCTTCCTGCGCCCATTCCAGCCCGGCCTTGGTGCCATAGACGCGCAGGCGCAGGGCATTTTCGCAGCCGGGTGCCACTTGCGAACACCACAGCATCCCCCGCGCGCCACCCTGATAGCGCAGCAGGATATGGCCGTTGTCATCCACGCGCCGCGCCGGTACGAAACTTTGCAGATCGGCGGCAAGACTGTCCAGCGTCAGGCCGGTCACGAAATTTGCAAGGTTGAACGCGTGGGTGCCAATGTCACCGGTGGCCCCGCCCGCACCGGTTTGCGCAGGATCGGTGCGCCAGCCCGCCTGTTTCTGCCCCGTCGCCTCCAGATCCGTGCTCAGCCAGTCCTGCGCATATTCCACCTGCACCACGCGCAGATCGCCCAGATCGCCCGCCGCCACCATCGCGCGGGCCTGCCGGATCATCGGGTAGCCCGTGTAATTATGCGTCAGCGCGAAAATCGCACCCGACGCTGCTGCCGCCTTGGCCAGTTTCTTGGCCTCAGGCAAGGTCGCCGTCAGCGGCTTGTCGCAGATCACATGGATGCCGCGTTTGAGGAATTCCACTGCCACCGGCGCGTGCATGTGGTTGGGTGTGACAATCGCCACCGCCTCGATCCCGCCTTTGATCCGCGCCTCGCGGCTGGCCATCTCGGCATAGCTGGCATAACTGCGCGCCGGGTCGATCCCCAGATCGGCCCCCGACGCGCGCGATTTTTCCGCCGTGCTGCTGAACGCGCCTGCGACCAGTTCATACTGGTCATCAAGGCGGCTTGCGATGCGGTGAACGGCCCCGATAAAGGCCCCCTGTCCGCCGCCAACCATGCCAAGGCGGATGCGCGCGGGGCGTGCGACGTGGGCGGTATCAATCGGCATCAGACGATCCCCAGCATGCGTTTGTTGGCGGCCATATCCGTGCCCGCATCGGCAAAATCATCAAACGCCTTTTCCGTCACGCGGATGATGTGGTGTTTGACGAATTCTGCCCCTTCGCGCGCGCCATCTTCCGGGTGTTTCAGCGCGCATTCCCATTCGACCACGGCCCAGCCGGAAAAGTCGTATTGCGTCAGCTTGGAAAACACGGATGCAAAATCGACCTGCCCATCCCCCAGCGACCTGAACCGCCCGGCGCGGTCCACCCATGACTGATACCCGCCATAAACGCCCTGCGACCCGGTCGGGTTCAGTTCCGCATCCTTGACGTGGAACATCTTGATACGGTCATGATAAAAGTCGATATTCTGCAGGTAATCAAGGTGTTGCAGCACATAATGGCTGGGATCATACAGCATGTTGCAACGCGCGTGGCCCTTCACCCGGTGCAAGAACATCTCGAATGAAATGCCATCGTGCAGGTCTTCGCCGGGGTGAATTTCATAGCAGACATCAACGCCGCAATCCTCGGCATGGTTCAGGATCGGCAACCAGCGGC
>JANNKX010000159.1:0-8533 GCA_031396505.1 Rhodobacterales bacterium | reverse complement strand
GCAGGACGGGCCGACGCATGCGGGGGCGTTCGATGTGGGCTATCTGTCGAACCTGCCGAATTTCACGGTAATGGCGGCAGGCGATGAGGCGGAACTGGTGCATATGGTGGCCACGGCGATTGCGCATGACGATGGGCCGATTGCGTTCCGTTTTCCACGCGGCGAAGGGGTGGGGGTCGACCTGCCCGCGCGCGGCGTGCCCTTGGCGATCGGTCGGGGGCGCATCATGCGGCAAGGCACGCAGGTGGCGATCCTGTCATTCGGCGCGCATCTGGCCAAGGCGCTGTTGGCCGCCGAATTGCTGGAGGGCGAGGGGATCAGTGTCACGGTGGCGGATGCGCGGTTTTCCAAACCGCTGGACACTGACATGATTGATCAGTTGGCACGGCATCACGCCGTGATGCTGACAGTGGAACAGGGGGCGGTGGGCGGCTTTGGTGCGCATGTGCTGCATTATCTGGCAAATTCCGGCCAGTTGGAGGGGGGGCTTGCGCTGCGCACGATGACACTGCCGGACAAGTTCATCGATCAGGCAAGCCCGGCGGCGATGTATGCCGAGGCGGGGCTGACAGCGGACGATATGGCGCGCACGGCGAAGGCGGCACTGCACAAGGATGGTCGGACGCGGGCGTTGCCCCGGCTGGTGTAATGCGCAAAAGGCTTGATCGGACAGTGATACCTGTGACATTCTTGCGAAATTGAATGTCAAAGGATTACAAAGATGTGGGATTTTTCCATCGGTGCGGCGTTGTCGTTGATGGTGCGCACGGCGCCCTTCATCCTGTTCCGGATCATTGTCTACTTCGGCATTACCACGGCGATCATCCTGATGACCGGGGCAGGGGCTGGCTTCGGCTACGGCATTGGCGCGTTCGGTCAGGATGAGTTTCAACTGTCATCCACCTTTTGGGGCGGTGCGATCGGCTTTGGCGCGACCGTTGGTGTGATCTTCTTTTTTCGTGATTACCTGCTGTATCTGGTCAAAGCAGGCCATATCGCGGTGATGGTCGAACTGATGCAGGGCGGGCAAGTACCGGGCGGGCGTGGGCAACTGGATTATGCCTGGGGCGTTGTGGGCGACCGCTTTGGCGAGGCATCCGCGCTGTTTGCACTGGACCGGCTGGTGCATGGGGTGATCGGGGCCGTCACGGGCATTATCGAGGGGTTGATGACGATTCTGCCGATACCGGGGGTGCACAACATCATGGGTGTGTTGCGCGCCTATCTGCGCGTGGCGGTGGGGTTGATCGACGAGATGATCATCGCGCAGGCGATCCGCACCAAGGCGGAAAATCCGTGGAAAAATGCGCAGGACGGGCTGGTTCTGTATGCCCAGAATGCGCGGCCCATGCTGATCAACGCGGCCTGGCTGACGGCGATTTCATGGGTCTTGGCGTTTGTGGTGTTCGTGTTGATGCTGGCCCCTGCGGCAGGGGTGGTTTACCTGATGCCGGGCAATGTGGCGGCGGGCGGGTTCATCTTTGCCTTCGTCTTTGCATGGGCGGTGAAGGCGGCCTTGATCGAGCCGTTCTGCGTGGCCTGCATGATGCAGGTTTATTTCAAAGTGACCGAAGGCCAGACGCCGAATCCGGAATGGGCGGCAAAACTGGACCATATTTCCGACAAGTTCCGCCATATGGGCGAACAGGCCGCAAGCTGGATGGGATCGCGGTTTCAGGGGATTGGCGCGCGATCATGATTGGGGGACGTCCACATAAGTGGCGGAATGTTCAGAACATGACGGGACTTTGGGCCGTTGCCCCTGCCGCGGTTCTGTGCGAAGACCGATCTGAGTAATGACTAGACTGATGGGTTCAGACATGACCGACTTTCAGACCCGGCGCGTCATGATGGTGGACACCCAGGTCCGCCCGTCAGATGTGACCAAATTCCCCATCATCGCAGCCATGCTTGCCGTCCCGCGTGAGGTTTATGTGCCCGCGGACCGGCGCGAGGCGGCCTATGTGGGCGAGAATGTCGATATCGGTGCGGGCCGGGTGATGCTGGAGGCGCGCACCTTGGCCAAACTGCTGGATGCCCTTGATGTTCAACCGGATGAGCTGGTGTTGGATATCGGCTGTGGCCTTGGCTATTCGACGGCGGTGATTGCGCGTCTGGCCGATGCGGTGATCTCCGTGGAAGAGGATGCAGGTCATGCCATGACGGCGCAGCGCATCCTTAATCAGGAAGGCGTGGATAACGCCGCTGTCATCACCGGCCCGCTGGTTGCCGGGTCGCCAAAACATGCGCCCTATGACGCGATCATCGTCCAAGGCGGGGTCGAGGTCGTGCCCGCCGCCGTTCTGGACCAGTTGAAGGTCGGGGGGCGGATTGCGGCGCTGTTCATGGAAGGCGCGCTGGGTGTGGCGCGGATCGGCTACAAATCAGCGGACCGCATCACGTGGCGGTCGGTTTTCAACGCAAGTGCGCCGGTTTTGCCCGGCTATCACATGACACGGGCCTTTGTTCTGTAAGGCCAGGGGGCGCACGGGTCCGCAAACCGGACCCGGCGCAGGGTGCAAGCCCGCAACGTTAAAAAGGTGCGAAATGCGCAAGCTGTCTGGTTTTTTCGCTGTCATTGTGTCGCTGATGCTGGCACCGGCAAGTCATGCCGAAACGTTGGCCGATGCGTTGATTGCGGCCTACCGCAATTCCAATCTGCTGGATCAGAATCAAGCCTTGCTGCGGGTCGCGGATGAGGATGTGGCGATTGCGACAAGCGCCCTTGCCCCGATCATCCAGTTCACCGCGCAATCGCAATACGCCAACCAAGAGGTGCGGATCGGTGGTGTGCGCACGACAACGGACGGGCTGCAATCGTCAATACAGCTTAGCGCAGATATCACCGTGTATGATTTTGGCCGCAACGAACTGGCGATCGAGGCGGCAAAAGAATCGGTGCTGGCAACGCGCGAAGGGCTGATCGCGGTCGAACAGAATGTGCTGCTGGATGCGGTGACGGCCTATGTCAACGTGCGTCTTGCGACCGAAATCGTCGATCTGCGGCAAAGCAACCTGCGCCTGATCGGGCAGGAATTGCGGGCGGCACAAGACCGGTTTGAAGTGGGCGAGATCACCCGCACCGATGTGTCGATCGCCGAGGCGCGCCTTGCAGGATCGCGCGCACAGCTTGCGGCGGCCGAGGGCGACCTGCAGGTGGCGCGCGAAAGCTATAAGGCGGCGACTGGGGCATATCCGGGCAATCTGCAACCGCTGCCACCCACCCCGCGCACCGCGCGCACGCTGGAAGAAGCGGTGGCCGTTGCGCTGCGCACGCAGCCCGTGATCCGGCAGAACCAGCATCAGGTGGTCGTCACCGGGTTGAACATCGCGCGCGCGCGGGCTGATTTCCGGCCGACGATCACGGCGGGTGCCACCCTTCGCACCGATGATTCCGGTCTGGAAAGCCAGACCTTCGGCCTGAACCTGAATCAGACGCTGTTCAGCGGCGGGCGGCAGGCGGCGCTGTTGCGTCGGGCGATTGCACTGGATGAAAACGCACGCGCGACGCTGTTGCAATCGGGCGTGCAGGTTACGCAATCGGTGGGCAACGCATGGTCGAATATCCTTGTGACATCGGCCAGCATTTCGGCCAACGAGCTGCAGATCCGGGCGGCGCAAGAGGCGTTTGACGGCGTGCGGGAAGAGGCGGCACTGGGATCACGGACCACGCTGGATGTGCTGGATGTGCTGGATGCGGAACAGGAATTGCTGGATGCGCGCGCCGACAAACTGCAATCCGAGGCGCAGCGTTATGTCGGTGTTTACCAACTGCTGTCGTCGATGGGGCTGCTGACGGTCGAACATCTGGACCTTGGCATCCCGACGTATGATCCTGCGGCCTATTACAACGCTGTCAAGGATGCCCCGATCCACAGCGCACAGGGCGCAGCGCTCGACCGGATTTTGGGGACGATTGGCGATTGATTGATGCGGGATTGGAAACAATGCCGCTTTGTGTGCGGCAATGTTAACCATTCTGTGGCAATTCCTTGTTTTGTTTGGCGCCACGGTTTAATCTTGGCGCAACAAGGGCCTGAGGACAGGCGCATGCAGGATGCGCCGTCCGCAAGTGGCGTGTGAACTGGGGCTGGGATGACGGAACGCATGACTTCTGTTGAGATCGAGGATGTCTTGACATCTATCCGTCGCCTGGTGACGCAGGATTTGCGCCCAAAGCCGCCCGTGGCCGCGGACAAACTTCTGCTGACCCCGGCGCTGCGCGTGGTGGCGCACGCGGATGAGGCCCCGGCGGCAGATGAAGCACCGTTTGTGGACGCGGATCTGGCGCGACCGGAATTTGTGCACCGTGCAGCGCCATCCGACGATCTGGCGGGGGCGGTGACGTCGATCGGTGCCGAAGTGCCCGATGATGGCTATGAGGCGGAGTTCGGCGATATCGGCCCCGCGGATGCGTTGCCTGTGCCGGAATGGCCGGAATCGTCATGGATTGCACCGGATGTGATTTCCGCCGTGGACGAAGCCGAAGTGGTGGCGCTGACGGATTCTGCAGCGGGCTGGGCACAAGCAGACGACGCGGTGGACGGGCCGCGCCACATCGACGCGCCCGGTGACGCGGCCCCGGTTGATTCTGCGGGCGACGCAGCCGAAGCAGCGGCTCTGGCGGCGTTGGCCGATGTGGACGAAGACGCGGGACATGACGCGGCAGAAGCTGGGGCCGAAGATGGGGTGGAACCGGGCCTGACCGAACTGGATGAAGACATGCTGCGCAACATTGTACGCGACATCATCCGTGAAGAATTGCACGGATCACTGGGCGAACGCATCACGCGCAATGTGCGCAAACTGGTGCGGGCCGAAATCAACCGCGCGATGGCGGCGCGCGATCTGGAATAGCCGCAAATGCAAAACGCGCCCCGAAAGGCGCGTTGATGCCATATCGCGCAGAGCCGATGATCAGGCGGCTTCGGCTTCCAGTTCCAGTGCGTGACGACGTTCGCTTTCTTCGCGCGACAGGGCTACGGAGGTGCGCACGCCCTTCGACACAAACTCCATCAGGCCTTTGACAACGCGTTCATTCGGGTCGATCCCGGCGCAGGACAGCACTTCGCGCCCGTCGCGCGAACGTGCCCAGCGGGCGATCTGATCAGGGCCGTTGCCGTATTTCTTGTCATCCGCAATGGCATCATCCAAAGCAGCCAGCACCACTGCGGCAAACAGCTTGCGCGCACGTTGCCCCTGTTCGTAGTTGAAAGCTGTGCTATCAACGAAATCGGCCATCTCGTCGTCCTTTTTCTGTGTCTTGTTTTTTTCAATGTTGGGTGAACCTAGCGACTAAGACTCGATTCGGGGCAACTGTTTTTTCATGGCTGTCATGCAAATTTTACATGACTGACAAGAAACCCTACCGTATCTAGTCGGCTTGTCAGCCAACCGTCTGCAAGATATAGGGTGCGCCGTAGTCCGATCAACCTCTTGTCAAGGTTTTGCCACAATGCCGAAGATCAACGGAAATGAAATCAAGCCGGGCTTCGTGCTGGAACACGACGCGGGCCTGTGGGCGGCGGTCAAGGTGAACCATGTTAAACCGGGCAAGGGCGGGGCGTTCGCACAGGTCGAATTGAAAAACCTGCGTGACGGGCGGAAATTGAACGAACGGTTCCGGTCGGAAGACAAGGTGGAGCGGGTGGAACTGGAAAACAAGGACCAGCAGTTTCTGTATGAGACCGACGGGCGGCTAGTGTTCATGGATGGCGAGACGTTTGAGCAGACCGAGATTGATGCCGACCTGCTGGGCGACCGGCGGCCATTCCTGCAAGACGGCATGACGGCCACAGTGCAATATTTTGGCGACGAGCCGCTGTCCGTACAGATCCCGCAAAAGGTAAAGTGCCGGGTGGTCGATACCGAGCCGGTGCAGAAGGGTCAGACGGCGGCGAACAGCTTTAAACCGGCGATCCTGGAAAACGGCGTGCGGATTATGATCCCGCCCTTTGTGGGGCCGGATGAAGAGATCATCGTGCATACCGAATTGATGGAATATTCTGAACGTGCCTAAAACAGACATCTGTTTACTAATCCAGATTGAAAGTGATTCAAGACCAGAACCACCTGTGAATGCCCGCGTGTTGCGTTTGATCGGCTGAACCAAGGTCAGGCGCAACACGCTGTAAGGGTACGAATTTTCTGCGAAAATTCAGATTTTTCGCAGAAAAATCATGGCAACACAGAAATCAGGGCGGACCCTGCCTGCATCGTGGCCGCCCGGTCAAATCGCAGATAGGCCAGCGCCTGATCGCCCGCAATGGTGTGCAGCGTGCCAACAGGTTTACCGTCGGACGTGATTGCATCGCCCTCATGCGCCATGCCTTTGATCTGCACTCGGGCCAGCCCCTTGCGCAGTTCGGTCTTGTGCTTCATCCGCGCCGTCACTTCTTGCCCGACATAGCAGCCCTTGCGGAAATCGACACCGTGCAGTCGCTCGAACCCCATTTCCAGCAGATAGCTGTCATCGGGGATCAGTTCGCGCAGCGATTCCGGGATCATGTGCGCCACGCGGATTGCATCCCAATCAACGGTTGCAGGCCCGCCCGGCAGGCCATAGGCGCGCCAGCCCAAGGCGGCATGGCGCGGGTCTGCAAGGGCCCCGGCTGGCCCGTGGCCAAGGCCGCGCGTGACGGGCACGTCATCGGCGGGCGTGATCTGCACATCGGCGCGCAGGCGGTACATCGTCAGGCGGCGCAGCGTGGCATCTGCCAGCGGCGTGGCGATATCGATCAGCAGGGCATCGCCTGTGCCCACCACAAAGAAATCCGCAAGATACTTGCCCTGCGGGGTCAACAATGCCGCCCAGACAATGCCGGGGCCACGGCCAAGGGGCAGCACATCATTGCTGACCATGCCTTGCAGAAACGGCAAGGCATCACGGCCTGTTACCATCCAGACGGTGCGATCTGCGGCAAGCTCGGCCATCTAATCCTCTTTGAACTGCAGGCGGTATAACTGCGCGTAATGCCCGCCCTTGGCAAGCAGGGCGTCATGGCGGCCTTCCTCGACCACGCGGCCACCATCCATCACCACGATCTTGTCGGCCGCGCGCACGGTGGACAGGCGGTGTGCAATCACCAGCGTGGTGCGGCCGAGGCTGAGGCGGGCAAGGGCGTCGGCCACCAGTGCCTCGGACTGGGCATCAAGCGCGCTTGTCGCCTCATCCAGCAGCAGGATCGGCGCATCCGCGAGCAGGGCGCGGGCGATGGCGATGCGCTGGCGCTGGCCGCCCGACAGGGATGATCCGCGGGGGCCTGCGGGGGTATCAAGACCTGCGGGCAGGGCTTTTACAAAGGTGGTGACATGGGCGGCATCAAGGGTGCGGGTCAGGTCGGCCACCGGCACGTCGGTGCGTCCCAGCAGGATGTTTTCACCCAGGGTTTCGTCAAACAGCGCCGCATCCTGCGACACGGATGCAAAATTCGCGCGCAGATCGGCAAGGCTCAGGCTGGCCGCATCCACTCCGGCGATGAAAATCTGGCCCGACGTGGGTTCTGACAGGGCCGTCAGCAGATGAAACACCGTTGATTTGCCCGCCCCAGACGCGCCGACAAGCGCCGTCACCACACCCGCCTTTGCCGTAAATGTCAGCCCGTTCAGAACGGGCGTTTCACCGTAGGCGAAATGCACCTCCTGCAGGCGGATTTCGGGTGCGATAAACCGGGTGTGCACCTGTGCGGTCGGACGCTGGGTCAAGGGTGCGGTATCGAGCAAGGCGTAAACCCGTTCCAGACTGGCTGCTGCGATCTGCCACATCCCCGACAAATCCCCCAACCGGCGGATCGGCTGAAACGTCAGGGCCATCGCCGTGAAGAACGCCATGAATTCACCGACCGTACGCGTGCCTTCCGCCACCTCGCGCCCGCCCAGCATCAGCACGGCGAAAAACCCGATGCCGGTGACGATGTCGATCATCGCAGGCATGGTGGCGCGGCCCAGCGTCATACGCACGTCAAAGCGCACGATGCGCGCGACGATGGCCTGATAGCGCGAGGTCTGGTAATCCTCCATCCGGTTCAGTTTGATGGCTTGGATGCCGTGAAAAATTTCGTCCAGCCGGGTGGCACGCAGGCCCGCCTGATCGCGCATTTGCGCTGTCTTGCGGCGGATATAGCGCTGCACGGCCAAGGTCGGCAACAGCAACAAGGGCGCACCGATCAACGCGGCAAGCGTCCAGCGCCAATCGATCGACACAGCCACGACGATCAGCCCGGTCAGCGCCACAAGATCGCGCCCGATGCCGGTGATCAGCATGGCCCAGACGCCTTGAACGGCCATCGTATCGCCTTGCACGCGTTCAATCAGCTTGCCGGGTGAATTGTCCTGAAAGAATGCGCCATCGAGGCGCAGAATGTGGCGCAACAGGTCGGTCTGCATGCTGGCTGCAACGCGGGCGGACACCCGCGCCATCAGACCACGCGACATCACCATGGTGCTGGCACGCAAGAAAAACAGCCCGAAGATCCCCAGACCTACGGGCAGAAGGGCGGCTTCGGAGCCTGATGCAAACACATCATCGAACAGC
>JANNKX010000147.1:0-13262 GCA_031396505.1 Rhodobacterales bacterium | reverse complement strand
GATGTTCTTCAGGGGCTCGTCGACCAACAGTAATCTATCGGTTACCTTTACCAGTGAGCCAAGCTTCGTATAGTGCCGTATTGTGCGGAACTCGCGGGGCCATTCATGCTCCGCAACGGGACGGAACGCTCGTCCTTCGCCGTGCATGGTCCCGTGTTCTTGCGTAAAACACTGAGAGACGTGAAGGCGATAAGATGTCTCCCGGTTGTTGTAATAAGCCTTCTCTTCAGGTGTCATGGCATGCAACGCGGCATCGAGCTGTTCGTCATAGCCAATAAAATCCCCATTGGGGAAAAACGCCCCGAATTCGCCTGGCAGTTTCAGTCCCCAAACCATCTCAGTTCTCCTGTTCTGTTCCGGCAAACCCGACCGCGCCATCATATGCCCGTTTCACATAGAACCGTGTTCGGGGCTGCCGGGGTTTGTGGGTCAACCCGCGCGAAAGATGCGGGACAACCCACTACACCTGCCACTGCCGGAGGGGGCGCGCGTGAAATCACGCACACAACCGGTTCTGATCACTGCAAAAATGCCGCCGGATCGGTGCTTTCGACACCACGGCGCACTTCGAAATGCAGGAAGGCGGGGTTTGCGGCGCGCACGACGGCGATCTGCTGACCGCGTTGCACACTGTCGCCTTTGGCCACGGTGATGCCATCGACACCCGCATAGACGGTCAGCAACCCGTCGGCATGGCGCAGCACGATGATCGGCACTTGCTGGGTGTCCTTGGTAATGGCGGCGACGGTGCCATCGGCGGCGGCGACCACGGCAGAGCCAGCGGCGGCCCCGATATCAATGCCTTCATTCCGGCCTTTGGCATAGCCACGGATGATGGAGCCTTGGGCGGGCAGGGTCATTTGCGTGGCTGACGCGGCGGTGCGGGTGCTGCCCAGATCGGGCGATGCGGGTGTGTTTGGCACAGTGCCGGATGTGACCTCGCCTGCGCGGGGGGTATCTTCATCGGGCAGGGGGGTGGTGGATGAAGGCGGCAGGGGTGTTGGCGTGCCGGACCCTGGCGTGGTCACCGCGACGGGGGCACCAGCAGGGGGTGCGGCCCCCGCGACGGCGGTCGGGATCAGCAGAAACTGGCCTTCGCGCACAGCCAGATCGGGGCCGAGGGCGTTCCATTCGGCCAGAGCTTTGGCCGAGACATTATAGGTGCGGGCGATGGAAAACGCGGTTTCGCCGCGTTTGACCTGATGTCGGATGGGTTCCGGGCCAGCGGCGGCCACGGGGGGCGGCGTGGTGGTCGAAGGGCCGACGCGGTCGAGCGCCGTGGTTGCAATCGAGGTGACATCAAGGCCGGTCGCGGCGGCACCGGGGCCAGTTGCGATAACGGGGCCACCGGAGGCACCAACGCGGGAGGGCAGGGCCAGAACCTCGCCCTGATTGATCGGGGTATTGGGTTGCAGACCATTGAAGCTGGCGAGTGAGGCGGCATCGATGCCGATGCGTTGGGCGATGGAGCCGACGGTATCGCCGCGCTGTCCGACCGCGACCTGATAGGTGGGGTAGCTGATGACACCGCGCGCATCAGGGGCGGGGCGGTTGCCGGTGACCTGGCGTGCGGCCTCGGTGGTGTCAAAGCCGCCTGGGGTGCCACCGCGCAGGTCCCAGTCGAGATTGTTCAACCCGCCGCCGTTGACGCAGGCCGACAAGGTGATCAGGGACACACCGATCAGGGTGGCGCGCAGGGAATGGGGGCGTGAAATCATGGCTCTGCCTCTGTCAAATGGCCCAAGGTTGGCCCCGGTGCCGGTTTGGTTACTGCGTCAATCGTTTTGTCCCAGACCTTCGATCAGTGGCACAAATCGCACCGGGCGAAGTTCGTCGTAATCATAGCCAGTTTGGCGCCGGGTGACGCGGATCAGGGATTGCACCGTATCCGACTGCCCGACAGGTAGAACCATGATACCCCCTATTTTCAATTGCGCCAAGAGGGGGCCGGGGGGGTCTTCGGCGGCGGCGGTGACGATGATGCGGTCAAAGGGGGCCTGATCGGGTAGGCCAAAGCTGCCATCAGCGGTGATTGCGGTGATGTTCGATAAGTCCAGTTCGCGAAACAGGGTGGAGGCCTCGCGCACAAGGCGGCGGTGGCGGTCGACGGTATAGACGCGCCGGGCCAGCAGAGCGAGGATTGCGGCCTGATAGCCAGAGCCGGTGCCAACCTCGAGCACGGTATCGCGGGGCTGGACATTCAGGGCCTGGGTCATCAGGCCGACGACGGACGGCTGGCTGATGGTCTGGCCACAGGCGATGGGCAGGGGCATGTCTTCATAGGCGCGGTCGGAAAACAGGCCGCGCACAAAGATGCCGCGGTCGATCTGTTCCATCGCGTTCAGGACGCGGGCATCGGTGATGCCGCGCGAGCGCAGGGCGAAGACAAAGCGCATCTTGCGTTCGGCCGGATCATCGTGGTGATCGGCCGGGGTGGTCATGCGAGGCGGGCCGCGAGATCGGCAAGTTGATCATGGGCGGTCAGGTCGGCACGCAGGGGGGTGATGGAGATGTAGCCATCAAGGTTTACGGCGGCGTCGGTGCCGGGCAGGGTAGGGGTTTGCTGGGGGCCGCCCTTGATCCACAGATACCGCCTGCCATGGGGGGAATGAACGGTTTCGGTGGAAAAGGCGGTGTCGCGGCGAAAGCCTTGTGCGGCCACCTTGTGGCCTTTGACGCGTGCGGCGGGGACGGGGGGGAAGTTGACGTTGTAGAACAGGCGGTAATCGGCGGCGTCCCACAGGCCCTTTTCCCACAGGCTGCGCACGATTTCGGGGCCGTGGACACGGGCAGCCTCAAACGGGTCTGACATGCCTTCCATTTCGGGGCCGAAGAATTGCGAGAGCGCGATGGATGGCACGCCTTGCAACGCGCCTTCCATGGCAGCCCCGATGGTGCCGGAATACAGCACGTTTTCAGCGGCGTTGTTGCCACGGTTGATGCCGGACAGGATCAGATCAGGTTTGGCACCGTCCAGCACATCATATATGGCGGCGAGCACGCAATCGGCGGGCGAGCCCTCAGCGGCATAGCGGTGATCGGACAGTTTTGCGATCATCATCGGCTTGGTATAGCTGATGCAATGCCCCACCCCGGATTGTTCGAACGCGGGGGCGACAGTCCACACCTCGCCGGCAGGGCCTGCGAGGTTGCGGGCGATGTGTTCAAGCACCTCCAGCCCCGGCGCGTTGATACCGTCGTCATTGGTGACAAGAATGCGCATGAGGCCCCCGTTTGCCCCTGATTAGATCAGGGCGCGGGGGGCCGCAAGCAAAGCATTGGGGCGGGTGTGGCTGTGTGGGGCCTGCGAGAGAAAAAGCGGGGCCAAAGGGGATGTCTGCGATGCGGGACACCAACCTGCCGTTGACCTTTGATACCAACAGAGGGCAGCGCCCGACCTCGGGTGGGTGCCGCGACATCCGTTCTGTGTGCTTTATGGTGCAGCCCCTCCCAGCAGATGTTCTCGGCGCTGACGGTGCAGATGCGCCCTCCCTTGGGGGAGGTCGGGCGCGGCCCGGCGGGCTTCGCCCTTGTTCCCGGGCCAAGGAAGGCTCCGCGTGACTGTCGGCTTTGCGGGACATTTCTGCCGTTCGCTGCATCTGCGAAGAAATCCATGGTGGTTGCAGCATCACCTTCGTTAAGGGCGGTAGGCTTACTTTCAACGGGCTGAAGCAAAAATTCAACAACGCGGGACAACGTGAGATTTCGCTGCAGCAGCGCCAACGGCAGCTTGTCCTATTTTGAATCCAAACAGTCATAACGTCGAGATCGAAAGCGGCGAACACGTTCGCCCAATTGTCGAAGAAAGCCGCTGGAATTTCGCCCGTCCGCTCCCGTGATCGCCGATGGCCGCAGCGATAGCCCCTTGATGCGAGCCTTTCTAAGCGCTCGCGCCAGTTCGTCCGAAATGAACGCGTTCACCCGATAGTGCCGATCTATCCAAAGATGGTGTCCGGAAATTTTGTCTCCGTTCCACTGAATGAAGGGATCGCCCTTCGTCGCTGCATAATATCCAAACGTGCCGTTGAAGAACTTGGGCTTCACTTCGGAATTCTCAGCGTCGATCGCTTCTACACGACAGCTAACACCGAGCGCATAGTAGCCGCCGGAAAAATGTGGACCGTTGAGCATCTTCAAATCTACCGGTTGGTAGAAATGCTCAACGGGATCTAGGTTGGACAGAACGTCTTTGAATTTTTTGGAGATGAAGAAATCCTGGGACCACCGCCCTTGGAAGATATCGGGAAGCAATGTGGGAACAGGATAGCGCATCAGGTCTTCTTCATAGTGCGCCTGAATGAAGGGGACGGGCGGCAAAGTTCCATGCGGGGCGCGGTGCAGACCCGTTGACTTCGCACTGTCTTTAGGTGTTTCCGGCAAATCAGACCAATGCAGGCATCCCGGCAGATAGCGGGGGATATCGAGAACATAAGGCATAGCAAGCTCCACACTGGAGGTCTGTTTGATGCAAATCTTCGTCCAAAGTATGGCGCCTCTATGGAAGATCCACGATGCCCATGGGCGCAAAAGCCGGCATTCGTATTCTACGCAGAATCACATAAGTTAATATCGGGGGCGCCGTTACCCGCGCGGCAAATGTCAGACCGCTCTGGGCGGGGAATGTTGCCGCAATTGCAAATGCAGTTGCCTCGCTGCGGGAAGCATGAATGTCGCAGATGGGCTCAAAGCCGACCCCGTAGCGGCGTGCGTAATGGTGCTGACCACCGCGCCCTGCGGGATCAGTCCTGGGCGCGGCCCTGATAGGAGTAATCCTCGGTATTGATGACGATGCGGGTGCCGGGGCCAATATGCGGCGGGACCATGACGCGGATGCCGTTGGCGCAGATCGCGGGTTTGTATGACGATGACGCGGTCTGGCCTTTGACGACGGGTTCGGTTTCGGTGATTTCCACCGTCACGCGCTGCGGCAGTTCCATGGCGATAGCGACGCCGTCATAGGTTTTGAGATAGACCTTGATGCCATCGCTGAGGAACGCCTTGTCATCACCGACAACATCGGGGTGGACGGCGAATTGTTCATACGTCGTCGGTTCCATGAAGTGAAAGCCTTCGCCGTCTTCATAAAGAAAGTCGTATTCGCGGTCATCCACATTGGCCTTTTCCACCATTTCGGTGGTGCGCCAGCGTTCGGCGACCTTTACCCCGTCGGAAATGCGGCGCATGTCCACCGACGTGGTGGGGGTGCCCTTTCCGGGATGAAAATTCTCGGCCTTCAGGACGGCATAAAGTTTGCCGTCGACTTCGACGACGTTGCCTTTGCGGAGGGACGAGGCGATGACTTTCACGGGGCGGTTTCCTTGCGGTTTCATCAGATGCGCCCTAAACGCGGCGGCTGGCGATGCAGTTAGCGCATTTGCGGGAAAATCGAAAGCTGAAAGGTGATCTATGGCGGGTGGCGAGTGGTGGACTGCGGCGCGACATGCGGACCGGCGCCCGGCCTTGATGGCGCGCAACCGGATTCAGGGGGCGATCAGGGGCTGGCTGGGTGCGGAAGGGTTCACGGAGGTGGATGCAAGTGCGTTGCAGATCAGCCCGGGGAATGAGGCGCATCTGCACGGCTTTCAGACCGAGGCGGTGGGCAATGATGGGGTGGGGCGGGCGATGTATCTGCACACCAGCCCCGAATTTGCGATGAAGAAACTGCTGGCGGCGGGCGAGGCGCGGATCGCATCTTTTGCGCATGTGTATCGCAACCGGGAACGGGGGCCGCTGCATTCACCGGAGTTCACCATGCTGGAATGGTACCGGGTGGGGCAGGATTACACGGTGTTGATGGACGATTGCGCGGCCTTGCTGGGGCTTGTGGCGCGGGCGGCGGGTACGGATATGCTGCGCTATCGGGACCGGACGTGCGATCCGTTTGCCGTGCCGGAACGGCTGTCGGTGGCCGAGGCGTTTACACGTTATGCGGGGGTTGACCTGTTGGCGACGATTGGCGCGGGCGGCGTGGACCGGGATGCGCTGGCGGGGCAGGCGGGTGTCAGGGTGGCGGCGGATGACACGTGGTCGGATATCCTGTCACGCGTGCTGTCGGAAAAGGTGGAGCCGCATCTGGGGCATGGCCGGGCAACGATCCTTGACCGCTATCCAAGCGCGGAGGCGGCCTTGGCGCGCAAGGCAGCCGATGATGCGCGGGTGGCGGAACGGTTTGAGCTGTATGCCTGCGGGGTCGAACTGGCGAACGGGTTTGGCGAGTTGACGGATGCGGGCGAACAGCGGCGGCGGTTCATCATGGAGATGGATGAGAAAGAGCGGGTTTACGGGCTGCGCTATCCGCTGGACGAGGATTTTCTGGCGGCGCTGGCGGCGATGCCTGCGGCATCGGGGATTGCCCTGGGGTTTGACCGTCTGGTGATGCTGGCCACGGGTGCGCCACGGATTGATGACGTGATCTGGACGCCGGTTGCCTGATAGCAAATTCGCGGCTGTTAGCCGATTGCTGTGCCCTTGTCAGGCATCACCGGGCACGCCAAAGGACGGGGCGGCGCGGGGATCAAGGGCGCGTTGGACGTAGGCGTCAAGTTGCGGTTTGTAGAGCGTCCAAAGGGCAGAAAGGGCGGTGATTGGGCAATCGGTGGTCCAGTCACAGCGCAAATCGACGATGGGCCAACTGACGGTATCAACGATTTGCAGGCCCGCGGAATGCACGGGGCCCGCCTCGCCACCCGCAGCGAGGCCCGCGTGCATCGCAGCGATCAGGCGGTCGGCCAGATGGCCTTGGACGGCAAGAAAGGCGTCAACCATGGCGTGGGGCACGCGCGCATCGGCCAGAAGGTTGCCGCCTGCGGCGACATCGGGTGCCTGTGCCGCCGCCCAGATACCAAGGGCGTGGGGGCCGGAATGGATGGCGGTATCGCCTGCAACGTCAACGATCAGGACTTGCCGGTAAGCGATGAAGGGGGCGCTGTGCTGGATCTGGGCGATGGCATCGGGGGCCGACATGCCACGCTGCATCAGGTCGAGCGCGAGGGGGCCAAGCGTAGGATCGGTGATGTTTTGCGACGCAACCGCGCCCACGCCCGCGCGGGCATAGGCGCAGCGGGCGGCAACTGCGGGCGAGGATGAGGCGACGGCCACGCCGAACATGCCGGTTTGCACACAGCGGGCGACAAGGGAAAAGGTCACGGCGTTAGTCCGGAATGACGGCGGTGCCGTCGATTTCGACCAGCCAATCAGGGCGGGCCAGGGCTTGGACCACAAGCCCGGTTGAGACGGGATGCACGCCCTTGAGATATTCGCCCATGGTGCGATAGACGGCCTCGCGGTGGCGCACATCAGTGATGTAGACCACGACCTTGACCAGATGTTCCATCTTGCCACCGCATTCTTCGATCAGTTGGCGGATGTTCTGCATCACCTTGTGGGTCTGTTCGACCGGATCATGGCTGTTGATGTTTCTGGCATCATCCAGATTTTGCGGACACTGACCGCGCAGCCAGATGGTGCGTCCGCCCGTGGTGACGACGGCCTGACACAGATCATTGTCAAGGTTCTGTTCGGGGTAGGTTTCCTTGGTGTTGAACTTGCGGTGGCGGTAATGCGCCATGTCAGTCTCCGGTTATTATGGGTGCAATGGGACTGCGACGGCGTGATAATCGAGATAGCCGCGCTGCGTGGCGATGTGCCCGGCGATATGTTTGGCATCGTGCCAGACGCCCCAGATAAAGGTCGATCCCCGCCGCGACAGCCATGGCAGGCCGAGAAAGTATATGCCGGGTTCGCTGGACACGCCACGTTGGTGTTTGGGTTTGCCCTGATCGTCAAAGGCATCAACCTGCAACCAGCCGAAATCCTGCGTAAAGCCGGTGGCCCAGATGATGGATGACACGCCCGCTGTGGCAAGATCAAGCGCGGGCAAGGGTGTGGTCATGCAAGCGGGGTCGGGCCAGACGCGGCGTGCGTCGGGATCGAGGGGCAGGTCTGCGCCGTTGCGCAGCACCCATGCATCGGCGGCATCCAGCAGGGACATCAGGTTTGCATCGCCCGCGCGGATGTTCACGACCAGATCGTCGCGAAAGCGGACAGTGGTGCCGGCAAAGGCGCTGGTCGCGCCGACCAGCGTAATGCCCTGATGCGCCATTTCACGGAAGTTGATGGTTTTGCCGCCGTAAGCGCCGCTGACGGCGATGGTGACGTGTTTGGTGCCGGGGGCGGGTGGTTCGATATCCCAAAGGCCCAGCACACCGAGCCACCAGACAAAATCGCGGCCACGATAGGCGCGGGGCGGGCGGCCATGCGCACTGATGGAAAGATAGACCCGGCGTCCGGCGCGGTTCAATTCATCGGCGATCTGGGCGCCGGAGGATCCGGAACCCACCACCATCACGGCACCCGGCAGCAGTTGGGCGGGATTGCGGTAGGCGGCGGAATGGATTTGAAACAGCGCGTCATCTTTTGGGGCGATGGCCGGGATGACGGGTTTCTGGAAGGGGCCGGTGGCGGAGACAACGCGTTGCGCCGTGAGCATTCCGGCAGAGGTATCGACGATGAAACCGGGACGCCCGGTTCGCCGTTTGACCGAATGCACAGTGACGCCGCAGCGGATAGGGGCGGCGATTTTTGCGGCGTAGGCTTCGAAATAGGCGGCGACGCTTTCCTTTGGCGGGAAGGCTTCGGGGTCAAAACCCGCAAATTCCAGTCCGGGAAAGCGATCATGCCACGCAGGTCCGTTGGCGACCAGCGAATCCCACCGCTCGGATCGCCAGCGTTCGGCGACGCGGCTGCGTTCGAGGACGATATGGGGGATGCCAAACTGGGTCAGATGTTCGCTCATCGCGATGCCGGCCTGTCCGGCACCGACAATCAGCGTGTCGATCTGTTCTGTTGGCATCCGCGCACCCTTTTTTCTGTGTCCCGCAGCGATGCGCAGGACGCGCGCGCCGCTGCGCAGTTGGGGCATGGTGGGGCAAGCGCGGGGAAAGGGAAAGGCATACATTTTGACATTTGCGTAAGCAAAAACCCAAGCCTGCCGTCGCGGGGGGGGATTTGCCGGACGGCGCGATTGATCGAGGCCACGGTCCGTCCGGCCCGGATGGCATGAACGACTGTACGTATTTGTCGCAAGCTGTGGGCATGATGACCGCAACGGCGACGCGCGTCGCAGAACGATGCAGCGCCAGAAGACCCTGCGCCAGACGCGGATCGGGCGGGCCCGAACCGGATCAGCCGCTTGCAATCCAACGTCGTGATCCTGATGGTACGCAGTTCCCGCGCGGGATGCCCAACGTCGCGGCCTTGGGGGAGGCCGCAATTTTCCGCCCGCTATCATATCTTTGATCGTGACGTTGCCCCAAACTTTTGTCGAATGTGAGCGAGAGTCCGGTTTGCCGGGGGCGGCGTGGTTGCCAGTAGATCTTGCGGTCATCCACGCACTTCAGCATCGCGTTCGCGGTCAACTTCGTGCCGTTATCGCTGACCACTGTGTGGGGCTTGGCGCGCGCGACGAACAAGGTCGCCAATTCCCGCGCCACTCATGCAGGGCCAGCGCGTCATCAACGCTGATCTGTGTCCTCAGTGTATCGCGCCGGTCACAGCCGCAGCCGTGTGCTCCGCTTGGTTGCAGGACTGTCATTCCGCCGCCTCGTCTTTGAAATGGCCCGGCCCGATGGTGCAATCGAGGTCCCGCAGGCGGCCATCCTTCAGCCCGTAGATCAAGCCATGGACGCGCACCTTCGCACCGCGCGCCCAAGCCCTTTGCAGGATCGGTGTCTCGCACACGCGGCGCACACCTTCGACCACGTTGAATTCGGCGAGGCGATCACGGCGCCCTTCGATGTCGGGCTCCCGGCCCAGATCGACGGCGTAGGCGCGCGCCAACCGGCGGATGGGTTCCAGCCAGTGATCCACAAGGCCATGCGGCAGATCTTCGGTCGCGGCCTTGACCCCGCCACAGCCGTAATGGCCACAGACGATGATTTCACGCACGCGCAGTGCCTCCACCGCGAATTCCAGCGACGAGAGCAGGTTCATGTCGGACGAATGGATGATGTTGGCGACGTTACGATGAACGAAGACCTCGCCCGGATCGAGGCCCGCCACCACATTTGCAGGCACACGGCTGTCCGAACAGCCGATCCAGAAATACATGGGTGCCTGCAGGGCTGCCAGACGGGTGAAGTAATCGGGTTCCTGCGCTTGCCTGCGTGCCGACCAGTCCCGGTTCCGTGCCAGAAGATCAGTCAGCATCGGGTGCCTCCGCAACAGGTGCCAGGCCACGACGCGACCGCATCTGCAATGACAGCTTTTGCAGATCTCGCCGCGTCAGGCGGGCGCGGGCGATGGGCAGCAGGATGGCGTTTTCTGCCGCAAGGTGACGCCGCACATGGCCAGCAAACCGTGTCAACATCTGGCGGTCCTTGGTCGTAAGCTGGGACCCGGTATCGAGGCATTGGGCAAGGGCAGTCCGCAATCCTGGTAAAAGCCGGGATGCTTCGTCAAGGTCCGCGCAGATGCGTGCAATCGCACCCCCAATCCCGTCTTCGGCCGTGCAACGGCGCGCCAGCAGCGGGAACAGGTCTTCGGCGTCGTCCCGCATGTGGACGTTCAACTCCTCATTCACGAACCGCAGCACGGTCCGGGCTGCCGCTGGATCAAAGGACTTGGATGTGGCCAGGCTGTCGATGACACTGCAAATCTGACGTTCGCGCATGTGATCTTCACAGAGGAATTCGAGAGGCGTTGCAAGAAGTGTGACATCCGTCGGTGACAAACCGTCGCTGTGCCGCATCTGATGTGACTGCAGGCCCTTCATGACCTTTCCCCTTTCGCACGCCTAGATCGGCGCGAGGCTTGCGCCAGTGATCTGCGCGCCTTGTGCGAGGCTTTCAATGAAATTGCGCGAGGCGCGCGCCCAGGCCGCCTTCTCCAGTGCGTGCGCGATCTTGGGACGGACGGCCTCATAGGGCAGCACCTGCCCCGGTGCGATCGCGTTCAGCCGGATGATGTGCCAGCCATGCCGCGACAGGACTGGCGCGGGCGTCGTCTGACCATCGGTCAGGGTGCGCAGCGCCGTTTCGAACTCGGGCACGGTGTCGCCGGGGCCAAGCTGGCCCAGATGCCCGCCCTGCGCCTTTGACCCGCAATCGCTTTCGCGCGCGGCCGCAGCAAAGCCCTTTGCATCACCGTCCAGCCGTGTCAGCACGGCCTTGGCGCGAGCTTCAGCCATCACCCGTTCCGCGTCATCACGCGGATCGCAGGCGCACAGGATGTGCGAGACATCCCAAAGGGGGGCCGACCGGAACCGATCCGGGTCGCGGGCCCATTCGGCGCGCACTTCTGCATCCGAGACCGGCGCGATCGCCAGCGCTTCGTCCAGAAGGGCGCGTATCAGCGCCTCGTCCTCGGTCTCAACCCGGCCCGGAGCCAGTTCTTCGGGATCGGCAGATAAGCCCCGAACGCGGGCTTCCTGCAAAAGCAGAGTGCGGATCGCCAAGGCCTGCGCCGCCTTGCGCCAGGCGATGCCGGGCTTGTCCGCAGGCGCGCTGTGGTTCTGGGCCTCGGCGGCGATGGTCGCTGAGGGAATGATTTCGCCGTTCACAACGACATCAGGGAAAAGGGTCATGTTCATCACACTCACTCCGCCGGGGTGTTGATTGTGGGGCCGGACTTACCCTGCCGGGCATCAAAGGCGCGGCGGCGTTCCTCCAGCGGGCGGCGGCGGCGCGACCGCACGATCTGATAGCCGGGCCGCGTCAAGAGATACCGGAAGGGCGCGGCAAAACCGGACCAGATATGCACAAGCCGGGTGAACGGAAACAGGATGGTGATGATCAGCCCAAGGAAGATGTGCAGCTTGAACAGCCAGTGCACGTCAACCACCGTGATCCACGCGTTCACATTCCATGTGACCACGCTTTGCGACCATTCCATGAAGCGGATCATCTCGGCGCCGTCCATGTGCTGCAACGACTGCGTGATCGTCAGCAATCCGATGGCAAGCTGCAGCCAGATCAAAAGCATGATCAGGATATCAAGCGTGGTGGAGGTGGCGCGGATGCGCGGATCGGTCAGCCGCCGGTGGATCAGCATTGTGCCCCCGATCAGCGCGGCAAGGCCCGCCGGGCCACCGATCAACACGGCCATCCATTGCTTTAGCGGGTAGGGCACACCCAGCGCATCCAGCATCCAGATCGGGGTGAACAGCCCCACAAGGTGGCCGAAGAACACCGTAAGGATGCCGACGTGGAACAGGATTGACCCCCAGATCAGCTGCTTGCGCCGCAGAAGCTGACTGGACGAGGATTTCCAGGTGAAAGGATCGCGTTCGTAGCGTGCGATGGAGCCGACAAGGAACACCGTCAGCGCGACATACGGCATAATCCCGAAGATGATGAAGTTGATGTCGAAACCTTCGAACATGTCATGCGCTCCTGTTCAAATGGGTGGGGGCGGGTTTGTCCATGGTGGCCAGCATGTCACGGACCTGCGGGCAACCGGCGTTCGGGTCGGGGCCAAAGGTCACTTCGGTCTCCTCCCAGACGGCATCCAGCGCGGTCAGATCGGTCGGGTCGTCGTCGATCTGTGCCAGCATGCCTGCCACAGCTTCCGCATCGGGCTGTGCTCCGGCCATTTGTGAAAGGGCGGCGAACACGGCGTCATACCCGCTTTGCCGCCGTCCCAACCGGGCGACAAGCGCGTCAAAGATATGTGCCGCATCTGCCAGAATTTCCTGTGCGTCAGGCGCGGCTTGGGTGGACAGGAATTCCAGCAGCACTGGCAGATGATCGGGCAGTTCCGTGGTTGCGGGCTCGAACCCCGCTGCCCGGTAAGTCTCAATCAGGCTGACCATCGCGCCACCCCGGTCCCGGCTTTCGCCATGGACATGCTCGAACAGGTTCAGCGACAGCGTGCGCGACCGGTCAAACAGCATCACATAGCTTTCTTGAACGTCGAACAGGTCACCCTGCCCGACATCACTGGCCAGCCGTTGCAGCGCCGCGCGGGTTTGCGCCGACAATCGGGGATCGGCGGCCAGAACTGCCCCGATTTCAGGCATGGCATCCTGCAGTTCGGCCGTCGGATAGCTGAGCATCAGCGACAGCGCCTTGAGTGTGCGGTCCATCATCAGAATGACTCCAATGGAAGGGCGAAGGACTTTTTCTTGCCGCCGAACATGGTGGTCTTGCCCGTCTCGCCGCTGGAACAGCCGTTGCCATCGGTAAAGCCGCAGCCGCCGCGGATATCGGCGCCCGCCTCGTTCTGTTCGCGGTGCGCCGTGGGGATCGCGAAACGATCCTCGTAGT
>JANNKX010000072.1:0-4193 GCA_031396505.1 Rhodobacterales bacterium | reverse complement strand
GCCTGTGGCGGTGGGTGATGGCGCGGTGTCGGATGCTTATGCGCAACTCGCCGCGCGTCTGGTTGCCGGCGGGATGGGGTGATCTGGTCGTCCCCGCCATGGGAAACCGTGGGATTTAGGCTTTTTTCAAACGAATCATTTGCCGCTTTGGCCCAGTGATTCGGGTGTGATCACTCAATTTTGCGGGTATTCAGGCCTGACAGCCGAAGAAACCCACAGCACATCCGCGCATCGTCAACATTTTTTGGGAAACGATGGGTGATTTTCGCCATTCTATATGTTGGGCCGGTTTGGCAGGTTTCCGGAAATATCTCGCCACATTTAGCGTTCCGCGACACAAGATACGGTTTTCAGACAACCCGCGTTACAAGATATTCACAGGTTTACCCAAAGATTTCCATTGCTTCCCATAAAATCCCATGTCATCCCTTTCCTCACGAAAGATGCAGACGGGCAGTGACAAGCAGGGGCGGCAACAAGACCCCGAACAAGGCGAAGTCAGGTTTCATACAGGCACCCGCTTACATCGAAAACAAGAGATCCGGCGCGCGGGCGAGCAGACATCTCCCCCAGGTGGCACGCGCAGCTGGACGCCCAGCGATGGGACAGACGGCGGATCGAGCAGTGGCAGCAGCTCGATCCGCCGCATTCATTTTGAAACCCCGAAAACGGGGCAAAGGCAGAAGGGCCGGTCGGGCAGATGGCCGAAACGTTCAGAGGCGAATTCTACCAGAAGGTAGATGGAAAGGCGCGGGTCAGTATCCCGGCGCCTTTTCGGCGCGTCCTGGAGGCAGGCGATCCGGCACAGGGCCCAAACCCGCGCGTTGTCATCGTTTATGGCGGTGAACGCAGGTATCTGGAATGCTATACGCTGGCCGAAATGGCCCGGATCGAGGCGCGCATCGGGCGGATGCAGATCGGCTCTCCGCAGCGGCGCTATCTGGAACGGCATATGATCACGCTGTCGCAGACGGTGGAAATCGATACGGACGGGCGGATCGTCTTGCAGGCCAAGGCGCGCGAAAAGACGGGCCTGACCGATCTGAAAGATGGTGCCGAGGCGGTGTTTGCAGGCACGCTGGATAAATTCCAGATCTGGCGGCGCGATGCCTATGAGGCCGAGCTTGACGCCACTGGCGGCGAAGATCTGCTGGCGGGTGGTCAGGACATGCTGTCGCTGCTGCCACCCGAACCACAGGACTGACGCGATGTCGGACCGCGATCTGCTGCCCGGTCGCCCTTCACACATTCCGGTTTTGCTCGCCCCGCTGTTGGCGGCTGTGGCCCCGGTCACGGGCCGCTGGCTGGACGGGACGTTCGGCGCGGGTGGTTATGCGCGCGCGTTGCTGGCGGCGGGCGCGGATCACGTCATCGGCGTTGACCGCGATCCGCTGGCGTTGCAGATGGCCGCGTCATGGGCCAGTCAATATGGTGATCGCCTGACACTGGTTGCGGGCAATTTCAGTGACCTTGATGCGCATGCAGGTGGCCCCCTTGACGGTGTGGTGCTGGACCTTGGCGTATCCTCCATGCAGCTTGATCTGGCCGAGCGCGGGTTTTCCTTTGCCAAGGATGGCCCGCTTGACATGCGGATGAGCCAGGATGGGGACAGTGCGGCTGATCTGGTGAATGACAGTGACGAGGCGCATATCGCGGATATTCTGTATCTGTACGGCGAAGAACATGCGTCACGCCGGATTGCACGGGCGATTGTGGACGCGCGGGCCAAGGCGCGCATCGACACCACACTGCAATTGGCCGAAATCGTCTCGCGCTGTCTGCCGCGCCCGAAGCCGGGGCAAAGCCATCCGGCGACGCGCAGCTTTCAGGCGATCCGGATTGCCGTGAACACCGAATTTACGGAACTGGCCGAAGGGCTGGCTGCGGCGGAACGCATCCTGAAGCCGGGTGGTTATCTGGCCGTCGTGACCTTTCATTCGCTGGAAGACCGGATCGTCAAACGTTTTTTCCAGATGGCATCTGGGGGCGAGGCGAATGCCAACCGCTATGCCCCCGCCCGGGCCGAGGATGCGGCGCGGTTTGATCTGGTGACGCGCCGCGCCGTGGCCCCGGATGCGGACGAAGTGAACGCCAACCCGCGCGCAAGGTCGGCCAAGCTGCGCGTCGGACGGCGCACGGTTGTGCCCGCCCGCGCGATGGACGCAGCCATGCTTGGCGTGCCACAATTTGTTCGGAAAGGACGCCGCTGATGCGATCATTTCTGTATGTGCTGACGGCCCTTTCGGTTCTGGGGCTGGCGTTTTGGGCTTACCGTGAAAATTATGCAACCCAAGCTGCCCTGCGCGAAGTGCGCAGCCTGCAAGGCGATATCGCGGACCTGCGCGAGGCGCTGTCGATCCAGCGGGCGGAATGGGCCTATCTCAACCGTCCCGACCGGTTGCGCGATCTGGCCACCATCAACTTTGACCGCCTTGGCCTGCTGCCGCTGCAACCCGAACAGTTCGGACAGCCGCAGGATGTGGGTTACCCTGCGGTGCAGTTTCCGACGATCAGCGAAACGGTGGACGTGATTGGCGACACTGCCGCAACACAGGAGGCTGCGCCATGATCCGCACACCGCTGCGTCCATTGGCGCGGATATTGCAGGCGCGGCAAAAGGGTGAAAACCCCGATATGATCGAACGCGAAAACGTGGCGCAGCGGAACGAGGCATTGCGCAACAAGGTACGCGGGCGGTCACAAGGGCGGTTGTTGCTGTTGGGTTGCGCCTTCGTGATGGCCTTTGCCACCATCGGCGCACGCATGGGGCTGATTGCTGCGACGCAGCCGGTGGAACCCGTGGCCTCTGCCCCCGGTGCCGAAATTCTGGCGCAGCGCGCCGATATCACCGATCGCAATGGCCGCGTGTTGGCCACGAACATGCTGACCCATGCCCTGTATGCGCAACCGAAAATCATGGTCGATACCGCGCGTGTGGCCAGCGCACTGGCCGCGATCTTCCCGGATCTTGACGCCGAAACGCTGGAACGTCGTTTCACCGATGGGCGCAGTTTCATGTGGATCAAGCGGGTCTTGTCGCCCGAACAGGTGCAGATGGTGCATGACATCGGCGATCCCGGCCTGCTGTTTGGCCCGCGCGAGGTGCGTCTTTATCCCAATGGGCGGCTGGCGGCCCATATCCTTGGCGGCGCCAGCTTTGGTGCCGAAGGGGTCAATTCGGCCGAGGTGATTGGCACGGCGGGCGTTGAAAAGGCGCAAGACGCGCGTTTGCGCGATCCGGCACAGGCGGGTACGCCGCTGGCCCTTTCGATTGATCTGACGGTGCAGGCGACGGTGCAAGAGGTGCTGGATACCGGCATGACCATGATGAACGCCAAGGGTGCGGCGGCGATCCTGATGGATGTGCATACGGGCGAAGTGCTGGCGATGGTCAGCTTGCCGGACTTTGATCCGAACGACCGCCCAAACCTGCCGACATCGGGTGAACCCGGCGACAGCCCGTTGTTCAACCGGGCCTTGCAGGGCGTGTACGAACTGGGCAGCACGTTCAAGATATTTGCCATCGCACAGGCGTTGGAGCTGGGGTTGGTCAATCCCGAAACCATGGTCGATGCGGATGCGCCGATGCGGTGGGGGCGCCACCTGATCAAGGAGTTTCAGGGCAAGAATTACGGCCCCCTGTTAAGTGTGACGGATGTCATCGTGAAGTCATCCAACGTCGGGACGGCGCGCCTTGCGCTGCAGATCGGGGCGGTACGGCAGCAGGCCTTTCTGCGCGCGCTTGGTCTGTTCGAGGCAACGCCGATCGAAATGGTCGAGGCGGCGGGTGCAAAGCCGCTGATCCCGGCGCGCTGGCCCGAAATCGTGACCATCACCACGTCCTACGGGCATGGCATGTCGGCCAGCCCGATGCACCTTGCGGCGGCCTATGCAACGATTGCCAATGGCGGGATCAAGGTCACGCCAACAATTCTGCGCCGCGACGAACCCATGACAGGCCCGCGCGTGATGCGCGCCGAGGTCGCGGCAGATGCGGTGGATATGCTGCGGCAGGTGGTGACGCGCGGCACGGCCAGTCTTGGCGAGGTGCCGGGCTATGCGGTGGCGGGCAAAACCGGCACGGCGGACAAGCCAAGGCCGAACGGTGGCTATTATGATGATAAGGTGGTCAACACCTTTGCCGGCATGTTTCCGGCGAATGATCCGCAATACGTCCTGATCGTGACACTGGA
>JANNKX010000038.1:0-2335 GCA_031396505.1 Rhodobacterales bacterium | reverse complement strand
CCTGACCCTCCCCCAGCCCTACCCCATCACCCCCCAGATCCGCGGCGCCATCAAGGCCATGCAAGGCGTCGTGCTGATCGAAGAGGTCTGATCCCCACACCCCGCAACACCCCCCCACCGCACGCCCCCCAAACCCGCCCTTAACCATCCCCCGCGTCTCCTGCCCCCAAACAGGAGACCGCCCATGGACACTCTCACCCACCTCCCCCTGACTGAGATCGACCCCCACGCCCTCCTGCGCGACCGCACCACCCTTGATCCCGCAGCCCTCGCCACCCTGCAAACCTCCATCACCCTTGACGGCGTCCGCATGCCGATTGAGGTCTGGCGTTTCGAAACCCCCCGATCAAGCGCGGATGAAACCCACCTTTACGGCCTCATCTCCGGCCTCCGCCGCCTCACCGCCGCAAGGCACCTCGGGCACGAAACCATCCCCGCCTTCATCCGCACCCCCGCCTCATTTCCCGCCGCCATGGCCGCC
This sequence comes from Rhodobacterales bacterium, assembly GCA_031396505.1. Lineage (GTDB taxonomy): Bacteria > Pseudomonadota > Alphaproteobacteria > Rhodobacterales > Rhodobacteraceae > JAAFHS01. The sequence continues at coordinate 1,854 of JANNKX010000038.1, read as the reverse complement.
ATGGTCACCGAAAACGAAATACGCAGCCCCGTCAGCCCATGGGAAGAAGGCGCCCTCATCATGGCCGCAGTCGAGGAAGGCCAGTTCGAAACCCCCGATGCCGCCGTCACCACCCTGTACCCCGCCCTGTCCCGCCAGGCCCGCGCCCGCCTGCGCGGCCATGCCATGGTGGTCGATGCTTTGGGCGGCACCCTCACCACCCCCGAACACCTGTCCACCCGCCACATGGATCGCCTCGCCGCAGCCCTGCGCGGCGGCATGGAAGAGATCATCATCGTCACCCTTCGCGCCCACCACCGCCGCCCGCTTGATGCCCAATGGTCTGCCCTGACCCCCCTGCTGACCGAGGCCGCCCGCGATGAAGGCACCACCCCCACTACCCCCGGCCGCCCCCGCCGCCTGCTGCACCTGCACCAAGGCCTTACTATCCGCCGCGAGATCAGCCGCGACGGCTATGTGCTGCGGTTCTCAGGACCCGAGGCGAAGAAGGGCGGCCTGATCGACGATGTGTTCGACATGGTGGAGCAGTGGTGTCAGAAGCGGTGAGCAAGAAATGTTTACAGACTCTTTAGATTTTCAAGCAAATCTTGTTTCTGCGGACCGGTGAGCGTTGACTTCCCACCACCAGCCACGCGATATTTCGTCACCGGTAAGGGGCAAGACACCATATGCAGTCCAGATTTACGTCGATTGAGCTTTGCGCAGGCGGTGGCGGGCAGGCCCTTGGCCTCGAAGGCGCTGGATTTAGTCATCAAGCCCTAGTCGAAATCGACGATTGGTCGCGCAAGACCCTCAAACAGAATCGTCCGGACTGGAATGTGGTTGAAGGCGCGCAATGTGATCTCACCCGGTTCGATGCAGCGCCCTATGCGGGTGTCGATCTTGTGGCCGGTGGCGTGCCGTGCCCGCCATTTTCTGTTGCCGGAAAGCAACTTGGCGCATTGGACGAGCGCGATCTCTTCCCCGAAGCGATCCGGGTTGTCGATCAGGTGCGTCCCAAAGCCGTCATGCTGGAAAACGTGCGCGGGTTTCTGGATGCAGTTTTCACCGACTACAGGCACAAACTTCGCGATCAGTTTCGGACACTGGGATACGGCAGGGTCGAGTGGCAACTCCTGAACGCAAGCGACTTTGGCGTTCCCCAACTTCGTCCGCGCGTCGTGATCGTCGCCATTCAGGATGCCTATGCCGAGCATTTCAATTGGCCGATTCGAAGCAATCTTCGCCCGATGACCGTTGGTGAAACACTTGGCGACCTTATGGCATCGCGAGGGTGGCTTGGCGCTGATGCATGGCAGAAGCAGGCCGATGAAATTGCGCCAACCATTGTCGGAGGTTCCAAGAAGCACGGTGGCCCCGATCTTGGTCCGACCCGCGCGCGGAAGGCTTGGGCTTCTCTTGGCGTAAATGGCAGCACCGTTGCGGAAGACGCGCCTGAGCGGGATCATGTTGGGATGCCACGACTGACCGTTCGCATGGTCGCAAGGTTGCAGGGGTTCCCTGAAGACTGGCAGTTTGCGGGCAAGAAGACGGCGGCATACAGACAGATCGGAAATGCCTTTCCGCCACCAGTGGCAAAAGCGGTGGCCACAAGCATCCACGCGGCAATTTCTGCGCGCCGGTTTCGGGCGGTCGCCTGATGGCCGCATGGTTAACCGAAGCCAGAACGCGATTCCACGCGCAGTGCTTGTCTGGACCGATCACTGAAACGAACGGCGTTCCAAGCATTGCCGACGTATCAAATGGTCCGAGTCGCGAAATCTCGATTGCCTTGATTGCCCGATTGGGGGTGATGCGAAACCTTGTGATGAAGCCACCGGGGCAAACTGCCGGTGCCATGTTCGAGAGCGGCAC
>JANNKX010000037.1:0-3460 GCA_031396505.1 Rhodobacterales bacterium | reverse complement strand
ATGCCGCCCGCCGCCCCTGTCCATACGGTCAAGGCCAGCGCCCAAGCCCAGACAGCGCTGTCGAAATGCACCAACAATGCTGTATAAGTTCCGGCAATCATGACGAAAATTGCCGAATGATCGAACCGGCGCAAGATCCATTTACGCGGCGAATTGTCGGCCATGTTATAGGCGAGCGAAAAGCCGAACATCAAAAAAAAGCCGGTCGCATAGACCGACATCGCGGCCAGCAGCCGCGCATCCCCCATCGCGGCCACCTGTGCCAGCAGAAAGCCAAAAGCGATCAGCCCCCCTATCAGCCCCATCACATGCACAACCGCGTCGGCAATCAGTTCGTCACGTGCAAGCGCGCGTTTGGCAAGGCGGGGGTGGCTGGCGGGCAGCGACATGGACAAATCCTTGTTGATGTTGCACATTCCGCGCGGCCGCCGTGGGCTGTCAATCAAACCCTGCGTGACTGACGCAACGTCGCCGCAGCCATCCCCACGCCAGCCCATTTGCTGGCCGGTTTTCGGGTTCGGATACCGCGCGCGAACAGCAATCGGCCCATCGGAAGGCTCCAAGAGTGGCAAACATCTATCGCAGTTCGTTCAAGTTGTTCCGGGATTGCTTTTTTTCCCTTCTGGCCCTCGCCACTTTGATCGAGGTTTTGATCTGGTTTCTGAAGCCGCGCTCGGAAACGGCGGTCACATTTGTCGGCCTGACCATCGTTGCCTATCTGTTTCATCGGTATTTCCTGTTTGGCGAGACGCTGTCCTTGCGCACACAGACACCGGCGGAAGGTGTGCCCGCGTTGAAATTCGGCTGGTTTATACTGATCAGCGGGGGCCTTGTCCTTGTTCCGGTTGGCCTTGCGCTGATGTTCAGCTTTTCCATGACCATCCGGCCGGGGACGGCGTTACTGCTGGTGATGTTGGTCCCGTGCTATCTGCTGATGTTAAGCATGTTTGGCTTGGCCTTGCCTGCCGTGGTGGCGCGGGATAGTACCTATATGGTGTCACAGGGTCTGCGCGCCACGTTTCAGACCATGTGGCGGCTGGTTCTGGGGCCGGGCGTTGTCGGGCTTCGGATCCTTGAGCTGACCGTGGGGGTGGGTCTTCTGTTGGAGGGGGTGCCGGACGACGACCCCGTCATCCTTGGCTATTTCATCGCTATTCGCACGCTTGGCTTTCTGACCACCATCGTCGCGGTGGCCGTCCTGTGCGAGATGTATCGCATGACACGGCCCGGCGCCCTTGCATGGGGGCCGGGCCAGCAAGATCAGACGCCTTCGTAAATCGCCACCAACCGTGCGACGGCAGCCTCGGCTGTCATTTCCTCGGACACGCCGGTGCGACGGCTGGTCAGTTCGACCACGCCATTGGCCAATCCGCGTGGCCCGACCGTAATGCGCCATGGCAGCCCGATCAGGTCCATCGTGGCGAATTTCGCCCCCGCGCGTTCGTCCCGGTCATCATACAGCGGATCGAGCCCCGCCGCGATCAGCGCGGACTCCAGTGCCGCGCAGGCGGCATCCGCCGCTGCATCGCCCTGTTTCAGGTTCACGATGCCCGCGTGGAAAGGTGTCACCCCTTCGGGCCAGATGATGCCCTTGTCGTCATGGCTGGCCTCGATGATCGCGCCCAGCAAGCGCGACACGCCAATCCCGTGGCTGCCCATTTCGACGGGCACTTTCGACCCGTCTGCGGTCACGACATTCGCCCCCATCGCATCCGAATATTTGGTGCCGAAATAGAAGATCTGCCCGACCTCGATGCCGCGCGCCACCTTGCGGCGTTCCTCGGGGATGGCATCGAACAAGCCTTCGTCATGCGTCTCGTCCGTGCGCGCATACAGCGTGGTGAATTCGCGGCAGATGGCGGCCACCGCCGCACGGTCGTCATAGTCCACCGCGCGCGCGCCCAGCTTCAGATCTGTGACGGCGCTGTCAAAGAACACCTCGGATTCGCCCGTGGACGCCAGCACCAGAAATTCATGCGTGTCATCGCCGCCAATCGGGCCACTATCGGCGCGCATCGGGATCGCGGTCAGGCCCATGCGTTCGTAGGTGCGCAAGTATGACCCCATATGGCGGTTGTAGGCATGCAGGGCCGCGGCCTTGTCGACATCAAAGTTATAGCCGTCCTTCATCAGAAACTCGCGCCCCCGCATCACGCCAAAGCGCGGGCGCATCTCGTCGCGGAACTTCCACTGGATGTGGTACAGCGTCAGCGGCAGGTCTTTGTAGCTGGTGACGTGGCTGCGGAAGATGTCGGTGATCATCTCTTCGTTTGTCGGGCCGTACAGCATCTCACGGTCCTGCCGGTCCTTGATGCGCAGCATTTCCTGCCCGTAATCGTCATAGCGGCCCGACTCTCGCCACAGGTCCGCAGGCTGCAGGGTGGGCATCAGCAAGGGGATGTGGCCTGCGCGCTGCTGTTCTTCGTGCACGATCTGCTCGATCCGTTTCAGAACCTTGAACCCCATTGGCAGCCACGAATAAATCCCCGCCGCCTGCTGCTTGATCATGCCCGCCCGCAGCATATAGCGGTGCGACACGATCTGCGCCTCCGCCGGGTTTTCTTTCAGCACGGGCAGGAAATATCGTGTCAGACGCATGGGGGCCTCGCAAGGGGATCATTCCGTGCTTCCTACCGACTTGCGCGCAAGCAGGCAAGGCGGCAGGGATGTCCCACAGTGGGACATGTGGGGCTGTGAGGAATTTCAAGGCTTTACGGGCGTGTGTTCAGGAATCGTTTACAAATTTTTGCAAGTTGCGCCTGCATGCTTGCGCACAAATCCCCACACAGCGTGACACCATCGGTGCCGCTTTGCGGGACAAAGAGGACAGTCCTGTATGGACGCGCTACGACATTACGCAGCCAAAAGCGAACAGATGAGTGTGCGGCAGGTTAGCGGCGGCGCGGCAGATGCGGTCATTCGGTGACGACCGCCGTCTATCGCGGAGTGATGGATCTGCTTTCCTAAGTTGCCAAACGCTCGGCTTTTATCTCGAGGGTGACAAGCGCACCACTTTTTGACCAGTCGTAACTGATCGATCCACCCAACGCGGCTTCGACGGTTGAGCGAACCAGCTTGCTACCAAAGCCCTGCTGTCCCGCTGGCAACGTAACCTCCGGGCCCCCTTGTTCCGTCCAGATAATGCGGACTGCTTCACCTATGACGGAGCCAGATACATCCAGCACACCTTCATCGGACGATAGTGAACCAAATTTCAGAGAGTTCGTCGCGAGCTCATGCACGATGAGTGACAGCGCGGCAGCCGCGCCTTCGCCGACGCCCATCCTCGGAACGGCTACCCTGATGCGACCCGCAAACGCAGCTTTGGCGTCGTAAGGCGCCAGCAGGACCGTGAAGATATCACCGAGCAAAGCTGCATCACCGTGACTGCCCGGCAAAGGACGAACAAGGTCATGCGCACGGCCCAAAGCCGTGAGCCGGTTTGTAAGTTGACTGGTCA
>JANNKX010000019.1:0-8868 GCA_031396505.1 Rhodobacterales bacterium | reverse complement strand
GACATCGCCCGCGACATCGCCCGCGCACCGATGAAGGCCTATCTCCGCGCCGCCGCTGGCCTGATCAAAACCTACGCCTGGGCCTTTCCCGCCTTCAAGAAACCCCAAGGTGTCGCCAACCCGATGGACATCGACCTTGGTTCCCTCACCCCCGAAGAACTCGACGCCATCCTCGATTTCGCTTTTCAGCGTTACTTTGATGATTCCGGCCTGTTCGGCACCATCGACGATGCCATGGCCCGCGTTGCCCAAGTCAAATCCATCGGCGTGACCGAGGTTGCCTGCCTGATCGACTATGGCATTGCCCCTGCCACCGTGCTGCAAGGCTTGCGCCCCTTGGCGCAGGTTGTGGCATCCGCCAATCAGGGCCTTGATGACAATGACCACTCCATCGCAGCCCAGATCACCCGCCACCACGCCACCCACCTGCAATGCACCCCGTCGATGGCCCGCATGCTGTTGATGAACGATGACAGCCGCACCGCCCTCGGCGCACTGCAAACCCTGCTGATCGGCGGTGAGGCGTTGCCCGGCGCCCTTGTCACCGACCTCCGCGCCGCCACCCCCGCCCGCATCCTGAACATGTATGGCCCCACCGAAACGACGATCTGGTCATCCACCGAAACCGTCGGCCAACCCGATGCCACTACCCCCATCGGCACCCCCATCGCCAATACCCAATTCTACATCCTTGATGCCACCCTGTCCCCCGTCCCGCTGGGCACCAAGGGTGAGCTGTGGATCGGCGGCGATGGTGTCGCGCGCGGCTATTGGCAGCGCCCTGACCTGACCGCAGACCGTTTCCACCCCGATCCCTTCGTCACCCCTGACCGTGCCTGCCCATGGGGGGCCCGCATGTACCGCACCGGCGATCTTGTGCGCCGCAACGAGGATGGCACCATCGCCTTTCTGGGCCGCACCGACCATCAGGTCAAACTGCGCGGCTACCGCATCGAACTGGGCGAGATCGAGGCCGCACTTGATGCCTGCCCCGCCGTCACCCAATCGGTCGTCCTTGCCCGCGAAGATACCCCCGGCGATCTGCGCCTTGTCGCCTACCATACCGGCACCGCCACCGAAGCCGCCCTGCGCGCCGCCGTGGCCCATCTGCCCGACCACATGCGCCCCGCGCATTACGTTGCCCTGCCCAGCCTCCCCCTGACCCCCAACCGCAAGGTTGACCGCAACGCCCTGCCCGCGCCACAGGCCAAACCCACTGTCACCACATCCGTCGCAGGCCCCCCCGTCATCGGTGCCGCCGCCAAAATCGCCGCCATCTGGCAGCGCATCCTTGGCGTCTCCCATGTCGGCGCGCAGGATAATTTCTTTGCCCTCGGCGGCCATTCCCTGCTCGCCGTCCAAGCCCACCGCGATATCCGGGCCGAACTTGGTGCCACCCGCCTCACCATCACCGACATCTTCCGCTTTCCCACCCTTGATGCCCTCGCCCGCCACTTGGGCGACACCCCCGCCCCTGTGCGCCAGAACACCCGCGCCGATACCCGCCTTGATGCCATGGCGCGCCGCCGTGCCATGCGGGGGGCCCGCACCGATGCCTGATCTCGCCGCCCGCCTGCATGCCATCCTGCCCGCCCATGTCGCCGTGGCCAGCGCCGACCCCACCGCGCGCTATCCCGATATCGGCCCGCCCAATGCCACGCCCCAACGCCGCGCCGAATTTGCCGCCGGACGCGCCGCCGCCCATATCGCCATGCAATCCCTCGGCCACGCCGCCACCCCCATTCCCATGGGTCCCGACCGCGACCCCCGCTGGCCCTTCGGCATCAGCGGCAGCATCACTCATACCCGCGCGTGTGCCCTTGCCGCCGTCACCCGCGCCCCCGCCCTGATCGGGATTGATCTTGAACCCCACGATGCCGTCACCCCCACCATGTGGGGCGCCGTGTTCCTGCCGTCTGAGCGCGCCCTGATCGACGCCGCCCCCGATCCTGTCCGCATCGCCACCCTGATCTTTTGTGCCAAAGAGGCCACGTACAAGGCGCAATACCCCCTGACCCACCTTCTGTTCGGCTTTGACCGCATCGAAATCACCCCCGGCAATGAAGACTTCACCGCCACCTTCCGCGCCGACACCGGCCCTATCCGCCAAGGCACCATCTGGACAGGCCACCACACCCATGCCCACGGCCACATCCTGACGGCCCTCCTGCGATCTTCCGCCGACGGCTAAGCCCGCCCTATCGCCCCTGCCCCGCCCATGGCACCTTCAAGGAAAACACGCCTGAGCAGGAGCCGACCATGCGCCTTTCCGCCCTGATCCTTTGCCTTTTCGCAGCACCCGCGCTGGCCGAAGACCGCGCCATCCTGATCGGCAACGAAACCTACAGCGCTGCGTCCGGCCTGTCCGGTGCCTACGCCACCACCGATGCCGAAGCCGCCCTTGCCGCCGCAGGCTTTCGTGTCATCGCGGGTGCGGACCAAACCACCCCCGCCTTGCGCACCCTGTTGTCCGGCCTCGTCGCCCAACCGCTGGAGGATGGCCGCCTTGTGATCGTGCTTTCCGGCCATTTCGCCACCGGGGCCGGGCAGACGTGGTTTCTTGGTACCGAAACCGATGCCGCCGATATCGCCACCATCGGCGCGCAAGGCATTGATCTGGCATCCATCCTATCCATCGCCGCGCGCAGCTCCGGTGGTGCAATCGTCTTATTGGGCACCGAAGACCGCCGTCTGCCCCTTGGCCCCGGCCTGACCCCCGGCGTGGGCGCGCTGACCGCACCCCAAGGAGTGACCCTCGTGCAGGGCGATGCCTACGACATTGGCACTTTCGCCGCCGAAGGTTTGACACAGCGCGGCATCAGCCTTGCCGCTCTGTTGGCCGATACCGATTTTCAGGCATCGGGTTTCCTCGCCCCCCTGATCCCCTTCCGCGATGGCGAAGGCACGACGCCACCCCGTCCCATCGGCCCCGATGGCGATGATACGCTCTGGCAGGCGACCGAGGTCATCGGCACCATTGATGGCTACACTGCCTATCTGCGTCGCTATCCCGAAGGCCGCCACGCCGCCGCCGCCCGTGCCGCCATCGCCCGCATTCAGGCCGAACCGCAGCTTGAGGCGCGCTTGGCCGAAGATGCCCTTGCCCTGACCCGCGCCGCCCGCCGCGCCATTCAGGAAGGGCTGTCGCTGACCGGGTTTGATCCCAAAGGCATCGACGGCGTGTTCGGCGCAGGCTCGCGCACCGCCATCACCGACTGGCAGCGCCGCTATGGCCATGCCGCCACGGGTTACCTCACCCGCGAACAGATCGTGCAACTGTCCGCGCAGGCCGACCGCCGCCGCGCCGACCTTGCGACCGAAGAGGCCGCCCGCGCCGCCACCCTAACGGCCGAGGATCGCGCCTATTGGGATCAGACCGGCAAGGCCGGTGATGAGGCGGGCCTGCGCGCCTATCTGCGCCGCTATCCCGAAGGTGCCTTTGCCGATCTTGCCAGCCAGCGCATCAAAGTCATCGATGATGCCCGCGCCGCCGAGGCCGCCGCCATCGACCGCGCCGCATGGGATACCGCGCGCGGTGGAAATTCCGTCGCGTCCTACACCCAATATCTGGATGACAACCCCGAAGGCAGTTTTGCCGATCAGGCCCGCGCGCGCATCGCCGCCCTGAACGGCACCACATTGCCCGCACCGGGCACCGAGGCCGCCGAATCCGCCGAACTTGCCCTGCAACTCAGCCCGATTGCCCGCACCCTGATCGAAGGGCGCCTGTCCACGCTCGGTCTGAACCCCGGCCCGGTCGACGGTACCTTCGATGCTGCCGCCCGCCGTGCCATCGGCGCATTCCAGCAAAGCCGCGATTTGCCGGTTACCGGGTTTCTGGATAACAAAAGCATGGTCGCCCTGATGGCTGGTGGCGTGCTGGATTTGCCGAACTGATCGCCACCGAAGTCACGTAGGATGGGCAATTCTGCCCATCCCGCGTCGATCACACAGTGTTTCAAAAGTCTTAACAGGCAACTGAAATTAAAAGTTAATTATCTGATTTATATAGATAAAGTCAGAAATTGACAGCCGTCAATTTACACGGTTTCCACTGGCCTGCGCACCAATGGTACCGCCTCCATCACCAGCGGATGAAACGCGGCCCCCCCCTCCACCAACGCGAAAAACTGGTTCCGCATCCGGGGTTCCCAATAGGCGTTAATGTGTTCTGCCACCCCCGTCACGCCTTCGGCATGCGGTTTCGTGGTGAAAAACGTGGCGATCTGGTTCGCCATATGGATCATCTTTTCAGGCGACATCGGCGGCCCTTTCCGGATTGATGCGATGCGGATGGCTGAACACCTCGAACCGATCACCCTTTGCCAGCGCCACCAGCGTGATCCCCGCAGCCTGGGCCAGAACCACCGCTTCCGCCGTCGGTGCCGATACTGCGATCAGAACGGGTGCCCCCAGCATCGCAACCTTCTGCACCAGATCAATCGACACCCGGCTGGTCATCACCACTGCACCCGCATCTGCCGGAAACACCGCCCCGATCAGCTTGTCCAACGCATTGTGCCGCCCCACATCCTCGCGCGCTGCCACAATCCCGCGCCCCGGCATCCAATAGGCCGCCGCATGGGCCGCCCGCGTCGCGTCATGCAAGGTCTGATGTTGTGGCAAGGCCGCTACAGCCGCACAAATCTGTTGCGGCGTCATATGCAGATCGCGGGTCACGTGCGGCACATCGCGCAGCGCCTGTTCAATCGATTCAATCCCGCACAGCCCGCAGCCCACCGGCCCCACCATCACCCGCCGTCGCGCCGCCAGCCGCGCCTCGGCTGTGGGCGCAAGCCAGGTCTGCACGTCGATGCCGCGTGCTGTTTCCACAACCTCGATCGCCTCGATCTCGTCCAGCGCCGCCAGCCCCTCGCTGATCGCAAACCCGCGCGCGAAATCCACCAGATCGGCAGGCGAGGCCATCATCACGGCCTGCGTTGTCCCGTTGAAGGAAAGCGCCACGGCAGTCTCATCCGGCAGCTCCCGCGGGCCTGCCATCATCAGGCCGCCCGCGTAAACCATGCGCGATATGGGGTGATGCGCCTTCATTCGGCAGCCGGCAAGATGCGCCGCGAATGGGCTGCCTGCGCGTTGTATTCCTCCTGCCATTCGGTCGGACCGTTCGATGGGCTGACCTGCACTGCCGTCACCTTGTATTCCGGGCAGTTCGTGGCCCAGTCGGAATAATCCGTGGTGATGACATTGGCCTGTGTATCGGGGTGATGGAAGGTCGTGTACACCACGCCGGGGCTGACCCGGTCTGTCACGAAGGCGCGCAGCGAGGTCGCCCCCGACCGGCTGGCAAGACGAACCAACTCGCCATCGCGCACGCCGCGCAATTCGGCGTCATGCGGGTGGATTTCCAGCACATCTTCGGCATGCCAGATCACATTCTGCGTCCGCCGTGTCTGTGCGCCCACGTTGTACTGCGACAGGATGCGCCCCGTGGTCAGCAGCAGCGGGAACCGCGGGCCGGTCTTTTCGTCGGTCGGCACATATTCCGTCACGATGAACTTGCCTTTGCCCCGCACGAACCCGTCAAGATGCATGATCGGCGTCCCTTCCGGGGCCTTGTCGTTGCAGGGCCACTGCACCGAGCCTTTGGTTTCCAGCATCTCATAGCTGACGTTGGCAAACGCCGGTGTGGTCAGCGCGATCTCGTCCATGATCTGCGACGGGTGCGTATAACCCCAATCCGCCCCCATGGCCCGCGCCAGCATCAGCGTGATTTCCCAATCGGCATAACCGTTCTTTGGGGCCATCACCTTGCGCACCCGGTTGATCCGGCGTTCAGCGTTGGTGAACGTGCCGTCCTTTTCCAGAAACGTCGATCCGGGCAGGAAAACATGCGCGTAATTCGCGGTCTCATTCAGGAACAGGTCCTGCACCACAACCAGTTCCATCGCCGCAAGGCCCGCTGCCACATGATGCGTATCGGGGTCCGATTGCAGAATATCTTCGCCCTGAATGTAGATGCCTTTGAACGTGCCTTCGACCGCTGCGTCCAGCATGTTCGGGATGCGCAATCCCGGCTCCGGGTCAATCGTCACGCCCCACAGCTTTTCAAACACATCGCGCGCCGCATCGCCCGACACATGGCGATAGCCGGGCAACTCGTGCGGGAAAGACCCCATGTCGCAAGCACCCTGCACGTTGTTCTGCCCGCGCAGCGGGTTAACCCCCACGCCATTGCGCCCGATGTTTCCCGTGAGCATCGCGAGGTTCGCAATCGCCATCACGGTGGTTGATCCCTGGCTGTGTTCGGTGACGCCAAGGCCATAGTAGATGGACCCGTTGCCGCCTTTCGCGAACAGCCGTGCCGCGCCCCGCAAGTCGGCGGCGGGCACGCCCGTCAGCAGTTCCATCGCTTCGGGCGAATGCCGCGCATCGCTGACAAACGCCGCGTAATCCTCAAACTCCGACCAGTCGCAGCGCTCTTTGATAAACGCCTCGTCATGGAGGCCCTCGGTCACAATCACATGCGCCAGTGCCGTCACGACCGCCACATTCGTGCCCGGCTTCAGCGGCAGATGGAACGACGCCTCAATATGCGGCGACTTCACCAGATCAATCCGGCGCGGGTCGATCACGATCAGCTTTGCACCCTTGCGCAGGCGCTTTTTCAGACGGCTGGCGAAGACAGGATGCCCATCGGTCGGGTTCGCCCCGATCACGATCACCACATCCGTCGCCTCGACCGAATCAAAATCCTGCGTGCCCGCGGATGTGCCGAACGCCTTGCCCAACCCGTACCCCGTGGGCGAATGGCAGACCCGAGCGCAGGTATCGGTGTTATTGTTCATAAACACGCCGCGGATCAGCTTCTGGACCAGATAAGTTTCCTCATTGGTGCAGCGGCTGGACGTGATGCCGCCAATCGACCGCCGCCCGTGTTTCGCCTGCAAGTCAATGAACTTGTTGGCGGTATAGCTGATCGCCTCATCCCACGACACTTCACGCCACGGGTCATTGATCGACTCCCGGATCATCGGGTGCAGGATTCGGTCGCTGTGGCTGGCATAGCCATAGGCAAAACGCCCCTTCACGCAGGAATGGCCCCGGTTGGCCTTGCCATGCTTGTACGGCACCATCCGCACCAACTCATCCCCGCGCATTTCGGCCTTGAAACTGCATCCGACCCCGCAATAGGCGCAGGTTGTGATCACGGAATGCGACGGCGTGCCGATGTCGATAATCGACTTTTCCTGCAAGGTGGCGGTCGGGCAGGCCTGCACGCAGGCGCCACAGCTCACGCAGTCAGAGGCCAGCGCGTTGTCGGTCTTTGCGCCGAATGACACGCGGCTATCGAACCCGCGCCCTTCAATGGTCAGCGCGAAAGTGCCTTGCACTTCCTCGCAGGCACGGACACAGCGGGAACAGACGATGCATTTCGCCGGATCATAGGTGAAATAAGGGTTGGAATCGTCCTTCGGCATCCACTGCGGGTTGGCAATGCCGGATGTGTCCTTGGCCTTGAAGTGCGTATCCACCGCCTCATACCGCACATCGCGCAGGCCAACGGCCCCCGCCATATCCTGTAATTCGCAATCGCCATTGGCGCTGCAGGTCAGGCAATCCAGCGGGTGGTCGCTGATATACAACTCCATCACCCCGCGCCGCAGTTGTTTCAGCTTTGCGTTCTGCGTGGTGACCTTGATCCCCGGTGCAACCGGCGTGGTGCAAGAGGCGGGGGTGCCGTTGCGCCCTTCGATTTCCACCAGGCACAACCGGCAGGACCCGAAGGCATCAACCGAGTCCGTCGCGCAAAGCTTGGGGACCTGAATGCCCGCCTCGGCAGCCGCGCGCATGATCGAAGTGCCCTCGGGAACCGTCACCAGAAAGCCATCGACCGTCAATGTGACCATCTGTTTGCTTTTTGCCGCAGGCGTGCCGAAATCGCGATCCGGGATGATGAAGTCTTTCATTCGGCAGCTTCCTTCATGGGCGAGAAATCATCCGGGAAATGCGTTAGCGCGCTCATAACCGGATAGGGCGTGAACCCACCCAGCGCACACAGTGACCCGGCCTTCATCGTGTTGCACAGATCGGTCAGCAGCGGGATCGCATCCGCATCACCGCGCGCGATGCGATCAATCGTTTCGGTGCCGCGCACCGCACCAATCCGGCAGGGTGTGCATTTACCGCAGGACTCAATCGCGCAGAATTCCATCGCGAAGCGCGCTTGTTTCAGCATATCCGCGCTGTCATCAAATATCACCAGACCGGCATGCCCGATCAACCCATTCTGGCCCGCGAACTCTTCATATCCAAAGGGCGTTTCAAACTCTGACCGTGGATGATATGCGCCCAGTGGCCCGCCGACCTGTACCGCTTTGACAGGCCGCCCGGTGGCCGTGCCGCCCGCCACATCATCGACGATCTGCCCCAGCGACATACCGAAGGCTGTCTCGAACAGCCCGCCGCGCGCGACATTGCCCGCAATCTGCAACGGGATTGTCCCGCGTGAACGCCCAAGGCCGAAGTCCTTGTAAAACGCGGCACCCCGTTCAAAAATCACAGGCACCGTGGCCAGTGAAATCACGTTGTTCACCACCGTCGGGCAGCCCATGAACCCTTCCAGTGCGGGCAACGGTGGTTTCGCCCGCACCACGCCCCGCTTGCCCTCCAACGAATTCAGCAGCGAGGTTTCCTCACCGCAGACATAGGCCCCGGCACCCACGCGAATTTCGATGTCGAACGCATGGCCCGACCCCATCACCGACCCACCCAGAACGCCTGCATCTTGGGCAACATGAACAGCCGTTTGCATCACCTCAATCGCATCCGGGTACTCCGACCGGATATAGACAAATCCCTTGGTGGCCCCGACGCCAATGCCCGCAATGACCATCCCCTCGATCAGCG
>JANNKX010000005.1:0-1786 GCA_031396505.1 Rhodobacterales bacterium | reverse complement strand
GGTCACCACCCCCTGCCCGCATGACAGCGGATTGAAACGCGAGAGCTGGCACAAGATCGCGGGCGGCTGATCACCAACCCCTGCCCGCATGACAGCGGATTGAAACTCGGGAACATAGATCAAAAGTTCACGGGACAGAGTCACCTACCCCTGCCCGCATGACAGGGACCTTGGGTGGTTTGTCCTGCGGCCTAGTAGATCCAGCAGTCCACGTCTGGTTCCAGAGGCGGGCCGTCGCCGAAGGTTCGGCTGCGGGATTCGCCGTCGGCGGCCAGCACATACACGCGCAGGCTGTCGCCTTCACCCAGTTCGGCGGCAAGGCGTTGGGAAAGGGACTCGGCGCGGGCCTTTGTCAGGCGCGCCTCGAACACGGAATCCTGCACGCGTGTGGCGACATCTTCCAGCAGGTGCGCCACGCGCCTGCGGCGGCGGTCAGATGACACGTCATAGGTGAACACTGTCAGCATTTCACCGCGTGGCATTATGGCTCCATCAAGTAGGGGGTAAAAGGGGCGGCATCGCCCGCCTTGCAGGCCCGCGCCAGTGACAATGCCTGCCAGCGCATCATCGGCCGCCAGGCCAGCCGCTCGCCCCGTCCCGGCGCGTTGACCACGCGGGCCACGGCGGATTCGTAGCCCAACACCAGCGCGCGCCGCCCGGCGGGGTCAATCTGCACGGGGTTGCCAGGGGTGAACATCTCAGGCCGCAGGCGGCGGGCGTTCAGCAGGAATACCGCCAACCCTTCGGTCAGGGGCGTGCGGAAGGGTTCCATCAGATCCCGGATCAGTGCGGCGTTGCCATTCTGCGCCGTATGCAGAAAGCCGAAACCGGGGTGCAGGCCAGCCCCCGCAACGACCTGCGCCATGTCACGCTCCAGCAACCCGATCAGGAAATTGATCGCGGCGTTCAGGGCATCTTTGGCGGGGCGACTGCGGCGGAACGGCACGGGCGCGCCTTCGGCCAGCAGGCCCAATGCAGGCCAATACAGCGCCGTCGCCTGCCCTTCGGCACCGCGCAGGGCGGGCACATCGGCATGGCCGGGCAGCCGGGCGAGTGACAGTTTCAACGCCGCCAGCGCTGCCGTAACCTGCGCATCACCCGCGTCCTTGTTCAGGCGGAACAGCTGCGTGCGCTGGTTGCGGATGCGCGCGCCCACCAGTGACCGCGCCACGACTGCCGCAATTTCCGCATCCAGCACCGCCTGCGCTTGCATCAGATGCAGCCCCGCCCGGTCAGTGCCGCGCGGTGTCCACATTGCTGCCGTTTCGCCGCCCCCCCCCAACAGGGCCAGTGGGATGCCATGATCCAACGCCAGCAGTTGCGCATCCCAGTCCAGCGCCACACCGCGCGCCACCTCAATCCGGCCCACGCGCGCAGGGCCAATCCCCGCCAGCCGATGCCCGCCTTCGGCCATCACCGCAAAGGCCCCGCCTTCAACCGCTAGCCGCCGCCCGGCCTGCGTGATATGCAGCACCCGCGCGCCTTTGTCATAGCCTGCTGCACCGTCGGTCACCTCCTGCGCTTCGGCTGCCGCATCCGCTTCGGCCACGGCGCGCAAGGCGCTGATCGGGTTCTCATCGCTTTCCTCCGGGTCGGGCAGTTGCATGCCCATGACGAACAGATCACCCAGAAACGCAAACCCCCGGTCAAAATCGCGCACCCGGCTGCCTGCAGCGTGCAGTTCCAACCCTTCAGCTGCCAGTACCGCCTGCGCTTCGGCCAGCGCAGCCTCGGCCGTTTCGCGCTGCCGCGCCAGGAAGATAAATTCATCGGTGCCGGCGATGTG
>JANNKX010000371.1:0-3518 GCA_031396505.1 Rhodobacterales bacterium | reverse complement strand
CCCCTCTTCAGCGAAATGAGCGCCGCCCTCACCGCCCCCATCCCGAACTTCCGCGCGCCGCGCAGCGCCACGCGCAGCGCCAGCGTCAGGCCCAACCCCCACAGCACCGCCCCCGCAATCGGCACCGGGTGATCTGGTCGGTGCCGATTGCGGGGGCGGTGCTGTGGTGGTTGGGGCGGACGCAGGATCTGCGCGTGGCGCTGCGCCGCGCGCGGATGATCGGGATGGGGGCGCTGACGGCGGCGCTGATTTCGGTGAACTGGGGGATTTACGTCTGGGCCATCGGGGCGGGGCATGCGCTGGATGCAGCGCTTGGGTATTACATCAACCCGTTGTTCAGCGTGGGGTTGGGGGCGGTGCTGCTGGGCGAGCGGTTGGGGCGGGCACAAATGGCGGCGATTGCGCTGGCGGCGGTGGCGGTGGTGATCCTGACGGTGGCGCAAGGGCGGGTGCCGGTGGTGGCGCTGTCATTGACGGTGAGTTGGGGGATTTATGCGTACCTCAAGAAATCGCTGCCGCTGGGGCCCAATCAGGGGTTCATGCTGGAAGTGCTGATTTTGCTGCCGTTTGCGATTGGCTATCTGGGGTGGCTGTGGTTGCAAGGGGGCAGTCATTTTGGCGGGGTGGCATCGGATACGTGGCTGCTGCTGGGGTGCGGGTTTGTGACGGCTGTACCGTTGATGTTGTATGCGAACGGGGCAAAACTGCTGCGCCTGACGACGATTGCAATGATGCAGTACATTGCGCCGACGATGATTTTTCTGACGGCGGTGTTCTGGTTTGACGAGCCATTCGGGGCGGCGCGGGCAATTGCATTCCCGATGATCTGGGTGGCGCTGGTGATCTTTACCGGATCGCTGATCTGGAGGCATCGCCGGGGCGGCTGATGCGGCCACCACCGACGGCGGCGGAAACGCCTGTTGTGGTGGCGCAGGATGTCGGCAGGCCGCGCAGGACACGGACGGCAAGATGGGCGAAGGCCTGCGCCTCGAGCATGTCGCCGTTGAGGGCGATGTCTTCGACGGGGGCGATGATGAGGCCGGTGCGGGCAGCCAATTCGCGCATCAGAGTGGCGTTGTGCCGCCCGCCGCCGGTGACGAGGATACGGGTGACGGGGGTGGGGAAATGTTCGCAACCGCGTGCGACGGCGGCGGCGGCGGCGGCGGTCAAAGTGGCGCTCGCATCGGCATTGGTCAGGTGGGCGACGGCGTGCGACAGGCCGGGGAAATCGTTGCGATCCAGTGATTTGGGGGGCATACGGTGGAAGTATGCGCCGTTGAGGAACGCAGTGATGATGGCGTCGTCGGGGATGCCTGTTGCGGCCAGCGCGCCGCCTTCGTCCTGCGGCAGGCCAAGCCGGGTTTGCATCAGGTCATTCACCGGCGCGTTGGCGGGGCCAGTGTCGAAGGCAAGACAGGCGTTTTCCGGCAGGGTGACGCGCGGATCGATCCATGTGAGGTTGCCGACGCCGCCCATGTTGAGGAAGGCTACGGGGTCTTTCAGCCCGGCCCAGCGCGCACAGGCGTGGTGAAAGAACGGGGCCAGGGGCGCGCCCTGCCCGCCCAGTTGCACATCGGTGCTGCGGAAATCCCAAACGGTGGTCAGGCCCAGCAGTTCAGCCAACATATCGCCGTTGCCCGCCTGATGCGTGCCGCGCGCCTGCGGATCATGGGCGAGGGTCTGGCCGTGAAAGCCCACGACATCGGCCCCGGAAAAGCGCGACAGGACCTCGGCATGGGCGGTTTCCACCACCTCGGTCGCAGCCTGCACCGCCGGGTCGCCGGGCCATTGGCCAAGGGCGGCACGCAGGGTCTGGCGTTCGGCATCCGTGTAGGGGCGATAGGCGTGGGGGCCGAAGTCATGGATGCGCGCACCATCGGTCAGCACCATGGCGGCATCGACGCCATCGAGCGAGGTGCCCGACATCGTGCCAAGTGCCCAGACGGGATGTGTTTGTGCCATCTTTCCCTGCCGCCCCTGCCCCGCTATACCGCGACCACCTTAAAGCACGAGTATGCCATGACCTACCATCCGAAATCAGATTTCATGCGCGTGATGATGGAGCGCGGCTTTTTGGCCGATTGTACTGATTATCAGGCATTGGACGAGGCTTTGGTCAAAGGGATCGTGCCCGCCTATATTGGCTATGATGCAACGGCGGCGAGCCTGCATGTCGGCCATCTGATGAACATCATGGTGCTGCGGTGGTTGCAGAAGACGGGTCACAAGCCGATCACACTGATGGGCGGGGGGACGACCAAGGTGGGCGATCCGTCATTTCGCAGCGAGGAGCGACCGCTGCTGACGCCAGAGGCAATTGACGCCAACATTGCCGGGCTGAAGCAGGTGTTTGCGAAATACCTGCGCTATGGCGACGGTGCGACAGACGCGATCATGCTGAACAATGCAGAGTGGCTCGACCATTTGAACTACCTCGATTTTTTGCGCGACATCGGGCGGCATTTCAGTGTGAACCGGATGCTGTCGTTCGAAAGCGTAAAGTCGCGGCTGGACCGCGAACAATCGCTGTCATTCCTCGAATTCAACTACATGATCCTGCAGGCCTATGATTTCCTTGAGATCAACCGGCGCTATGGCTGCCTTTTGCAAATGGGCGGATCGGATCAGTGGGGCAACATCATCAACGGCATCGACCTGACCCGCCGGGTGATCGACCATGAAATCTATGGGCTGACCACACCGCTTTTGGCCACAAGCGACGGGCGAAAGATGGGGAAATCAGCGAGCGGGGCGGTCTGGCTGAACGCCGAGATGCTTTCTCCGTATGAGTTCTGGCAGTTCTGGCGCAACACGACCGATGCGGATGTGGGGCGGTTCCTGAAGATCTTTACCGAGTTACCGGTCACGGAATGCAACCGGCTGGGCGCGCTTGGCGGGTCCGAGGTCAATGCGGCGAAGATCCAGCTTGCGAATGCGGTGACGACCCTGCTGCACGGGGCAAAGGCGGCGGCGGCGGCAGAGGCGACGGCGCGGGAAGTGTTCGAGAAGGGCGGAATCGGGGACGATCTGCCGACGGTCACGCTGGCTCCGGGCGAGTTGGCCGACGGGGTCGGGATCGTGCAGCTTTTCGTGCGCGCGGGGCTTGCGGCCAGCGGCAAGGACGCGAAGCGGCTGATCCTGGAAGGTGGAGCGCGGGTGAATGACGAGATCGTCAGCGACACTGCCCTGCGCTATGGCGCCAGCCAGCTGATCGAGCCGCTGAAGCTGACCGCAGGCAAGAAGCGCCATGCGCTGGTGGTGATGGGGTGAACTGGAACCGGGGGACAAAGGTGCTGGGGTAAAGGGAACTTTTCTCTTGCCCGGATGTAGATGGGGGATTAGTTGGTGGAGCTTCATTGAAGTCGAGAGAGTTTACGGAGATTATAAAAGGGTTTTAAGTAGCGATAATAACTGAAATGTTACTTCGCCCGTGTTGATATAAGAGTATCAATGCGGGCGTTTTATTTTAATTGTGTTGGACACTACCCCGTCACAGTATAGTCTCCCGCCTCGGGGAC
>JANNKX010000350.1:0-51204 GCA_031396505.1 Rhodobacterales bacterium | reverse complement strand
CTAAGCCCGATCCCGAGGAAACTGAGCGCGGTCTCGCCAAGGATCATGGCAGGGATAGTCAGCGTGGCCGTCGCAATCAGGTGCGACATAAAGCCCGGAATCATGTGGCGCCCGATGATCCGGCCGCTGCCCGCCCCAAGCAGGCGGGCGGCCAGCACATAGTCTTCTTCCCGCAAGGCCAGAAGTTTCGACCGCACGGCGCGCGCAAGTCCCGTCCAGTCAAGAAGGCCAAGGATGACGGTGATCCCGACATAGACAAGGATCGGGCTCCACGTCACCGGGATGATTGCGGCCAGCGCCATCCAGAGGGGGATCGATGGGATGGATTGCAGCACCTCGATAATGCGCTGGGTCACGGCGTCGAACCACCCGCCATGGTAGCCGGCAAGGCCGCCGATGACGATGCCGAGGATAAAGCTCATCGTGACGCCAAGGATGCCGATGGTCAGCGAAATGCGCGCGCCGTAGATGATGCGCGACAGCACATCGCGGCCAAGCCTGTCGGTGCCCAGCAGGAACATCTGACCATCTTCGGCGGGGCAGATGAGGTGGAGGTTTCCGGGGATCAGGCCCCAGAATTCGTAATCATCGCCGCGGCAGAAAAACCGGATGGGCTGCACCTGTGTCAGGTTGTCGGTGTAGGTGCGCTGCAAGGTATCCAGATCAAGGGTCTGGGTGCGGCCATAGACGAAGGGGCCGACAAAGCTGCCGTCATGAAACAGGTGGATGGCCTGTGGCGGGGCATAAAGATGATCGGTGTTGCGGGCATGCTGGCTGTAGGGAGCCAGAAATTCGCTGATGAACACGGACGCATACATCAGGATCAGGAAGATGCCGCAGTAATAGGCGATACGGTGTTTGCGGAATTCCCACCACATCAATTGCAGTTGCGAGGCCTGTGCATAGCGGGCCTGCGCGGATGAGGCATTTTCCGCCTCATATGGATCGAAGGGCGCGTCGGACACGTAATGCGTCATTGCGGCACCCGGTGCAGGCAGACCGGTGTTTGGTTCGGTGGTCATCGGCTGCTGCCTCCCCCAAGACGAATGCGCGGATCAAGCAAGGTCAAGGCGATGTCGGATACCAGCACGCCAATCACTGTGAGGAAGGCCAGAAACATCAGGAATGACCCCGCCAGATACATGTCCTGACTTTGCAATGCCTTGATCAGCATCGGCCCGGTGGTTTCAAGCGATAGCACGATTGCCGTCACCTCGGCCCCCGAAATCATCGACGGCAGGATCGAGCCGATGTCGGAGACAAAGAAATTCAGCGCCATGCGCAGCGGGTATTTCATCAGCACCTTGCGCGGATGCAGACCCTTGGCGCGGGCTGTGGTCACGTATTGTTTCTGCAGTTCATCCAGCAGGTTGGCGCGCAGACGGCGCACCATTCCGGCGGTGCCTGCCGTGCCGATGATGACGACGGGGATCCAGATATGCGACAGGATCGACGAGAATTTAGCCCAGCTCATCGGTTCGTTCAGGAACTGACGGTCCATCAGCCCGCCGATGGACACGCCAAACCACAGGTTGGCAAAGTACAGCATGACGAGCGCCAGCATGAAATTCGGCACGGCGATCCCGATCAGGCCAAGGAATGTCAGGCCGTAATCACCCCAGCTATATTGATGCGTGGCCGAATAGATGCCGATGGGGAATGCCAGCGCCCAGGTGAACAGGATGGTGATGGTTGACAACAGGATGGTCAGCCAGAGCCGGTCACCCACGACCTCGTTCACCGGCAGGCGATATTCGAAGGAATAACCGAAATCGCCTGTCAGCATCCCGCCGACCCACCAGAAATAGCGCACGACGGCAGGCTGATCAAAGCCATAGCGTTCGCGCAAAACCTCGATCTCGGCCAGATCGGCCTCTTCGCCCAGCACGCGCAGTTCGGCGATATAGCTTTCAAAGTAATCGCCGGGCGGCAATTCAATGATGGTAAACACCAAAACCGAGATCAGGAACAAAGTCGGGATCATCGTCAGGGTGCGCATGATGACATATCGGATCATGGGCTAGCCTTCGTCAAAAAAGAAGGTGTCGGGGGCGTAGGCACCGAAAAAGCTGGTAGGGACAAAGCCGAACAGCCCTTCTTCGGGGACGTTCTGCAACCGTGCTGATCGCACGACGGGCTGCAAGGATGCGTTGATCGTGCCAATGGTGAACACCTGTTCGGCGCGTATCGCCAGCATCTTGTGCCAGATTTCGGTGCGGATAGCGGTGGTCGTGCTTTGCCGCCAGTCCTGCAACAGGCGCACCAGTTCCTGGGCGGGTGCCAGATCGGGCGCACTGCCTGCGGTTTCAACAGAACTGTACCAACTGCCCCAGATCGGCCATTGCAATTGATCGGGCGAGGTGGGGGCCAACCCATCGGGCGACATGTCGGCGGTGGGAACGCCGTTATCAAGCCCGACCCAGACCGACATCTGCACATCGCCGCCAAGAGCGCGGCTGCGAAAGATATCGCGCTGCGACGTGCGGATATAGATAGCAATCCCGACACCGCGCATGTGATCGCGGATCAGTTCCAGCACATCGGTTTCAAGGCTGCTTTCCCCGGCCGATTCGACAACGATGCCCGCCTGCCTGCCGTCGGCCAGAATGCGGATATTGCCGCTGTCACGATCCGTCAGACCCAGTTCATCCAGCAGGGCATTGGCCAGATCGGGGTCGTGTTGCGCCCATGCGCTGGCATATTCGGGGCGAAACAGCGGGCTTTCGGGCAGCACGGTGTCGGCACTTTCGCGGGCAAGGCCAAAGTAGATCACCTTGTTCAATTCCTCGCGGTTGATCGCCACTGACATCGCACGCCGCATCCGCACGTCCTGAAACAGCGTGCGCCAGACGGTATCATTGCAATTGAGGTTGGGCAGCAACGACACGCTGGACCCTTGGGTGCGCCGCCACAGCGACACGCGCAGCGGATAGGTCTTTTCGGCCTGTTTCAGCAATGTGTAATCGGGGAAATCGACGCCAAGCGCCTGCAGATCGCTTTCGCCCGTGGCGGTTTTGGCGGCGATAATATCGGCGGATGCCACGTCCAGAAGGACGGTATCGACATAGGGCAATTGCGTGCCTGCCTGATCGACGCGGTGGAAATAGGGGTTGCGTTCAAAGGTGAACCGTTCGGCCGGCGGCGGGGTGCGGGGGCGCCATGCCTCGAGTGTCGGCAGGTCGGGGTTTTCGGGACGGTTGGTGCGCGACATCTTCTGATGCAGGCCCTGCCAGTCGTCGACGCGGTTCACTTCGATCAGTTCGGCCAGCTTTTCCGTTGTCTGATACTTTGCATGCATCCCGCGCATGTAGGCCTGCGGCATGAACAGCATCAAAGGCAACGGGGCCGCGAGTTTGGGCAGGAAATCGGGGCTGGGTGCGGCAAAGGTATAGCGTACCGTCAGATCATCAATCACCTCGAACACGCAGGTCTTGCCATCCGATTGCAGATCGACGGGCGGGCCGCCGCGATACAGATCGGTGTTGTTGATGACATCATCCCACGCGTATTGAAAATCGGCGGCAGTAAAGGGGTTACCATCCGACCAGCGGTGTCCTTTGCGCAGATGAAAGGTATAAACGCGGTTATCCGTCGCCTCGTAGCTGGCCACGATATCGGGTTGCAGATCGCGATTTTCGTCATAGCCGACAAGACGGGCGTAACTGTACAGCGGGATCAGGCGGATATCGCGCTGCCCGCCAACCAGACTGCGGATGGTGCCGCCCTGTTTGCCGGTCCGGCGTTTCATCGCGGGCAGGTTCATCACGCGCGGATTTTCGGGCAGGCGTGCGGCCATCGGTGGCAGAATGCCCGCGTCGACATCAGCCTGCAATAGCGGGGCTTCGGCCTGCGCCATATGGGGCAAGGCGGTGGATGCAAGAAGGGCAAGCGCGGTGCGGCGGGTGATCATCGGGCAAGCTCCGCCATGTCAGATTGGGGGCTGGCCAGCACAAAATGCCCGCCACCCAGATCAAGCGGGGCCATTTCCGCGCCCGCCTTGAATGCAGGTGCCCAAGCCTCGCTGGTGATAATGCTTGAATGGCCCACGGATGCGAAATCCAAACGCCTGTTCATATCAGGGTATGGCACAGCCGCCAGCAGGGTCCGGGTATAGGGATGCACGGGGGCTGTCATGATGATTTCGCGCGAGGCAATCTCGACGATACGGCCTGCCCACATCACGGCAACACGGTCGGCCATGTAATCGACAACGGCAAGGTTGTGCGAGATGAACAGGTATGTGAGGCCCAGATCCTTTTGCAGATCTTTCAGCAGGTTCAGGATTTGCGCCTGCACCGACACATCAAGGGCGGACACCGGTTCGTCACAGATGATCAGACCGGGGGCAAGGGCGAGCGCGCGTGCGATGCCGACGCGCTGCCGCTGACCACCGGAAAAGCTGTGCGGGTATCGGTGGCGCGCAGACTGGTCAAGACCGATGGCGCGCAGCAGGGCGTCCACCGTCGCGCGTCTGCTTTGCGGGGTGCCGCGCGCGTGAATATCCAGCGGTTCGGACAGAATGTTGCCCACGGTCATGCGCGGCGACAGCGATGATACAGGGTCCTGAAACACCATCTGGATTTGCGTGCGCAAGCGTTGCAGCGCGTCGCCTTCGGCATTCAGCACATCGACGGGACCAGACCCGTCATCATAAACAACCGTTCCTGCATCGGGGGTTACCGCGCGCATCAAAATCTTGCTGACGGTGGTTTTGCCACAGCCGCTTTCGCCGACAAGTCCCAGACATTCACCCCGCCGGATATCAAAGCTGACGCCATCGACGGCAGGTTTTGCCGCCTCGGTTCGCATCTCCCATGCCTGACTGCGGGTCTGAAAGGTTTTGCTGATGCCGCGCACCGACAGCAGGATTTCGGGCTTTGCGGCTGTGGCGGCGGGGGCGGCAATGGCCGACAAGAGGGTACCGCCGTCAACCTTGATTTCGCGCAAGGGTTGCAGGCGAGTGCCGCGCGCCATGCCGAAATGCGGGATCGCGGCCATCAGGCCCTTCAGGTAGGGATGCTGCGGACGGGCGAAGATATCATCGACCGGGCCTGCCTCCATGATGCGGCCCTGATAGATCACGACCACCTCGTCGGCCACGTTCGCCACCACGCCAAGGTCATGCGTGATCAGCAGGATCGCCATATCAAGCCGTTGCTGCAGATCGCGCAGCAGGGTCAGGATCTGTGCCTGAATGGTTACATCCAGCGCGGTTGTCGGTTCATCCGCAATCAGCAGGGATGGGCCGCAGATCAGTGCCATCGCAATCATCGCGCGTTGGCGCATGCCGCCCGACAGTTCGAACGGATACATATCGAACACACGTTTGGGATTGGAAAACCCCACAAGCGCCAGCATTTCTTCGCAGCGCACCCGTTGATCGCGCGGGGACAGGGCAGTATGTATCCGCAGTGCCTCGGAGATCTGATTGCCAATCGTGTGCAGTGCGGAAAACGAGGTCATCGGTTCCTGAAAGATCATGCCGATCTGGCGTCCGCGCACAGACCGGATCAACCGCCCGTCGCGCGGCAGGCCCAGCAGGTCGCGCGGGCCGTCGGTGCCCTCGACCGTACCATTGAACAGCACCTTGCCTGACACCGTTGCCGCCGCGGGTTGCAAGCCCATCACGGTTTGCCCCAGGATCGACTTGCCCGACCCGGATTCGCCCACCAGTGCCGTGATCTTGCCTGACAAGACGCGCAGGCCCACCCCCTTGAGTGCATCAAGCCGCCCTGTGGCCAGTTGAAACGACACTTTCAGGTCTTCGATGCGCAAAAGATCAGTGCCCGGTTCCGGCCCATTAAGTGTCATCGTGTCCGGTCTCTTTCTATTCGCCGCCCTGTGGCTGAGCGTTGGCACGCCGCATCGTCGGATGGCACCCTAGCGCAGGGTAAATTTTCTGTCCATTTAGTTTGGCGCAGTGTTTCAATAGCCAACGGTATGGCTCAAAACGCCGGGTGCGGGCGCACGGTTGCCCGTGGTGCACGCCGGAATGTGAGTTGACGGATCATTGCGCAGGCCGTTGCATGGGCACAAAACAAGGATAGGCCCGCCCGATGCCCGCACCGCTGCCGCACCCGTTTCTGTCGGACCTGCCGATTTTCGCGCAGTTTGAAGATGTCGCAGACGTGGCGCGCTATCGTCCTTTGCCGGATGGATGGCTGCTGGCGATGGCGGATGTGGTGTCATCGGGTGCGGCGATTGCAGATGGCAAGTACAAGATGGTTAATATGGCGGGGGCATCGGTGATCACGGCGGTGCTGAACGCGCTGGGCCATAACAACTATCCCTTTGTCTTTGGCGGTGATGGCGCGGCGATTGCGGTGCCGCCCGAAGGTGCGGATGTGGTGCGCACGGCCCTTGCCGCCGTGGCGCGCTGGATCGCCGAAGATCTGGGTCTGCAGATGCGGGTTGCGCTGGTGCCTGTCGCCGACATTCGGGCGGCGGGGCGGGATGTGCGGGTGGCACGTTATCAATCCGGGCCGGATATGACGTTTGCGATGTTCGCAGGCGGCGGGTCGGCCTGGGCCGAGGCACAGATGAAACACGGGGCCTTTGCGGTGGACGCAGGCCCGCCGGGCGCAAAGCCCGATCTGACGGGCCTGTCGTGCCGCTGGAACCCGATCAAGGCGCGCCATGGGCATATCGTATCGATCATTGCGGTCGCGGGGCCGCAGGGCGCGGGCGATGGGTTTCGCAAGCTGGTGTCGGATGTGGTGGTGATCGCCAGCGAGGGCGGATCAACGGGCAACCCGCTGCCGGACGAAGGGCCGACACCGGTCTTTCACCTTGGCGGGATGGAGGCCGAAGTGCGCGCCTCATCGCCGCCTGGCAAACGGTTCATGGCGCGGGTCGGGGTGATCGTCGCGGTGCTGTTGACCGTCATTCTGCATCGCACGAACCTGACATTGGGGGGCTTCAATGTGCGACGCTATGGGCGCGAACTCGTGCAGAATACGGATTTCCGCAAATTTGACGACGGGCTGAAGATGACGATCGACATTGATGCCGCCCGCCTTGCGCGGCTTGAGGCGCTGCTGGAACGCGCAGCAGGGCAGGGCATTTGCCAGTTCGGCCTGCATCAGCAGACATCGGCACTGGTGACCTGCATCGTGCCATCCCTGATGGGCGGGGATCACATGCATTTTATTGACGGCGCAGCAGGTGGATATGCGCAGGCGGCGGCCCGGATGAAGGCGAAGATGGCGTTGTAACATGGCATGAAACGGCTTGCGCGGTTTCGGTGATTGGGCTTGAGTGCCGGGAATGGGTGCGAACCCGCCTTGAAAGGGCAACCTGACGCCATGCTTGATGCAAACATCACGCGCTACATCTGGACCCATACACGGTTACAGCAATTCTGGATCCTGGCGGTCGTGGCGCTGTCGATGATCCCGTATTTCCTGTCATTTAATCTGCCAAAGCAAATCGTGAACGGCCCGATTCAAGGTGAAGGATTTGCCGAGGCTGGGGCGACGCAGGTGTTCATGCGCCTTGCCGTCGATCTGCCGGGCCTGGGCGAAACAGTGCTGTTTCCGGGTATCCCGCTGGACCGGATCGGGATGCTTCTTGCGCTGAGCGGGGTGTTTCTTGGGTTGGTCATTATCAACGGTTTGTTCAAGTATTACATCAACATCTACAAGGGCAAGCTGGGCGAGCGTCTGTTGCGGCGGATGCGGTTCACGCTGGTGGACCATATCCTGCGGTTTCCGCCGGCGACGTTCAAGCGCCTGAAGGGTGCGGAAATTTCCAGCATGGTCAAGGACGAGGTCGAACCGCTTGGCGGCTTTACTGGCGATGCGTTCGTGGCACCTGCATTGCTGGGCGGGCAGGCGTTGACGGCGCTGGTGTTCATCTTTGTGCAAAGCGTGCCTTTGGGTCTGATCACGGCGGCGCTGGTGTCGGTGCAGGCCTTCATCATCCCGAAGATGCGGCGGCGTCTTTTGGTGCTGGGGCGTGAACGGCAGTTGACGGCACGCGAACTGGCGGGCCGGGTCAGCGAGATTGTGGATGGCATCAACACGATCCATTCCTATGATACGTCGAACTATGAACGCGCCGATATCGCGGCACGTCTGGGGCGCATCTACAAGATCCGGTTTGATATCTACCGGTGGAAGTTTCTGGTGAAATTCATCAACAATTTCCTCGCGTCGGTCACGCCATTCCTGTTTTACAGCATCGGCGGCTATCTGGCGTTGAACGGCAAACTGGATATCGGGCAGTTGGTGGCGGTGATCGGAGCCTACAAGGATTTGCCGGGGCCGTTGAAGGAACTGATCGACTGGGATCAGAACCGGCAGGATGTGCAGGTCAAATATCATCAGGTGATCTCGCAGTTTGCGGTGGATGGGATGATGGAGGCCGGTTTGCAGGACGTCTCGGCGCAGGACGCGGCAGGGCGGTTGTCACCACCGCTTGCGGCGGTCAATCTTGGGGTCGTGGATGAAAGCGGCGGCACCGGGTTGGAGCGGGTGAATTTCGCCGTCCGCCCCGGCGAGGCGGTGGCGGTGGTGGGCGGATCGGGGGCCGGGGGCGATATTCTGGCCGAGGCGCTGGGCCGCATCGTCTGGCCCAGCAGCGGCAAGATCGTGGCGGGCGAACATGATCTGCACCGCCTGCCGGAATCGGTGGTGGGGCGGCAGATCACCTATGCGGCGGGGGATCATTATTTCTTTTTTGGCACGCTGCGCGACAATCTGCTTTATGGCCTGAAACATGCGCCGATCGTGGCGAAACCCTATGCGGATGAGGCGCTTGTGGCGCATCTGTGGCATCAGGACGAGGCGGCGCGCGCGGGCAACCCCGATCTGGATATTGCGGCTGACTGGATTGATGTCACGGGCTTTGGTGCGGCGGGGCATGACGGGCTGATGGCGGATATGTTTGCGGCGCTTGAGGCGGTATCGCTGACGCGCGATATGCTGGATCTGGCACTGCGGTCGAATGTCAATCTGGCGGCATATGGCGATCTTGCGGCCAAGACGGTGGCAATGCGGCGGCAGTTGCGCGAAGAACTGGTGGCGCAGGGGCTGGATGGCCTGATCGTGCCGTTCGAGCCGGGCACCTATAATGCTGAAGCGACGGTGATTGAAAACCTGCTGTTCGGCAATGCGCGCGGGGCCACGCTGGCGGCGGGCGCGATCAGCACGAACACCACTTTCCGGGCCGTGCTGGAACGCCGGGGCCTGCGCGATACGCTGTTTGCGATGGGGACGGAAATTGCCCGCAACGCGATCGAATTGTTTGCCGACCTGCCGCCGGATCACCCGTTCTTTCAACAACTGTCGTTTATGAAGGCAGATGACATCCCCGCCTACCAGATGCTTTTGCAAAAGCTGGACACCGGCGGGCAGACACTGACCGAGGATGAACGCAGCCTGATGATCCGCCTGAGTTTCGATTATATCGAACCGCGCTATCGCTTTGGTCTGCTGACGCCGGAACTGATGACGGAAATCGTTGATTTCCGCGCCGATTTTCACGGAAATCTGCCGCCCGATCTGAAAGACGCCATCGAAATGTATGATCCGGATCAGTACATGACGTCGGGCAGTCTGCTGGATAATATGCTGTTCGGGCGTATCAGCCAAAAGTATCGCGATGGCGCGGACCGGATCTTTGCCACGGTGGCGGGGTTGCTGCGACCGTTGGGGTTGTATGACACGGTGCTGATGGTGGGGCTGGATTTTCACGTCGGGGCCGGGGGCAAACGCCTGACATCGGCGCAGCGGCAAAAGTTCGGGCTGGCGCGTGCCATGATCCGGCAATCGGATTATTATCTGTTCAACAAGCCGCTGTCGGCGCTGGACGCGCGCAATCAGGAACAGATCCTGACAAACGTCCTGGCATTTTTGCGCCGCGATGGGCGCAGACCCGGCATCGTCTGGGTCGTGTCGCAAAATAACATGGCGCGGGTGTTTGACCGTGTTGTTGTGTTTGACCGGGGGTTGCTGGTCGAAGATGGCGCGCATGACGCGTTGCTGCAAAAGAATGGTATCTTCAAGGAATTGTTATCGGCATAGTCTCATGAATGATCATGGCTGCTGCGGGAAGGGTAAGACGTGCTGTTGAATGACGAAGTAAAGATGCTGAAACAGGTGCCGCTGTTTGCGGGAGTTTCGCCTGCCAAGCTGAAATTGCTGGCGTTCACGTCAGAACGGGTCCTGTACCGCGCCGATGAGGTGCTGTTTTCGCAGGGCGATCCGGGCGATGCGGCCTTTGTCATCCTGTCGGGCAAGGCCGATGTGCTGGTTGATGGCCCGGCAGGCCAGATCCGCGTGGCCGAACTCACGGAAAACGCCATTGTCGGTGAAATTGCCATTCTGTGCGACGTGGCGCGCACGGCAACGGTCAAGGCCGTGACACAGGTCGAAGCATTGCGGATCAGCAAGGATAACTTTTTCAAGCTGCTGGCAGATTTCCCGGAAATGACGATCGAGGTCGTGCGCGTTCTGGCCGACCGTCTGAGCCAGACCACGATCGAGTTGACCGAAGCCCGCAGTCGCGCGGCACAGGCCGTGCATTAGCACGGCATGCGCGACGTCGCGGCATTTTCGCGCCTGTGCGCTTTTCCCCCTCGAATGTTGGGAATGATGACCCTATCGTTTTTCGCGACGGCGGGCGATGCAGGGGAAGGCGTGCTGTGATACTGGTGTTTTCGATCATGCCAATGTACGCGTCATCATGACCGCAGACCGGTTCGTGGTGAAACTGTGGGGCGTGCGTGGCAGCCTGCCGGTGTCGGGGCCCGACTTCGCCACCTATGGCGGTAATACGATCTGCATCGAAATGCGCTGTGGCGATCATGTGCTGTTGTTTGATGCAGGCACCGGTTTGTTGCCCGCCGGGGCCGCATTGACAGCCGAAGGGCAAAGGGATGCGACGCTGTTCCTGACCCATTCGCATTATGATCATATCGCGGGCCTGCCGTTTTTCTTTCCACTCTACAGCGATAAGGCCCGGCTGAAAATCATGACCGGGCATCTGGCGGGCACGATGACGACGCAGGATCTGATGGCCACATATATGCGTGCGCCGTTCTTTCCGATTGGCACCGAATACTGCTGCGCCCGTCTGGATACCGGTGAATTCGCGCCCGGTGATGTGCTGACGCCGCATCCCGGCGTGGTGATCCGTACGGCGCTGTTGAACCATCCGGGGCAAGCCGTGGGATACCGGGTGGAATGGGGCGGGCGTGCGGTCGCGGTGATTACCGATACCGAACATGTGCCGGGCACGCTGGATGAAAATGTGATGGGCCTGATCCGCGACTGCGATCTGTTCCTGTACGACGCAACCTTTGCGGATGAAGAATTTGCCGCGCATGCCGGTTGGGGCCATTCGACGTGGGAGCAGGGCGTGCGACTGGCGCAGGCGGCGGGCGCGCGGCAGGTGGGGTTCATCCACCACGCGATCCGCCGCGATGATGCCGAACTAAACGCGATTGACGGTCACGCGAAACGCCTGTTTCCGGGCGCGTTCTGTGGGCGCGATCTGCAGGTGATTGACATCACGCGGTAACAGGTCGGGAAGAAAGTGGTGGCGAGGGCGGCCACCAAACGACCATCGACGCTTGTCTCACATGCACTCATACCTTCCTTATTTCATCGATGTAAAACTCGGTCCCCTGCATTAATCTGTAGGACCGAGTATCATCCAATCCCACCGATACTGCTGGGAAAATCACTGGGATGAAGGCGTTGGCAACCTTTACTGACAGGGGCGCAAGGGGAAAACTGGCGCTTGGCGTGCATGCTGATGGCGACGGTCTGTGTCTCGCGGTCTCGGCAACTGAAGCACGCTCTTGGATTGTTCGCAGCACCATAA
Organism: Rhodobacterales bacterium; assembly: GCA_031396505.1. Taxonomy (GTDB): domain Bacteria; phylum Pseudomonadota; class Alphaproteobacteria; order Rhodobacterales; family Rhodobacteraceae; genus JAAFHS01. The sequence goes on along the minus strand of JANNKX010000350.1, from coordinate 39,375 downwards.
AGGGCCGAACAAGCGGCACAGGGAAACCTTATCGGATCAAGGTCGGCCTCGGGTCACGCAAGGACATCGGCCTTGCGGAGGCGCGCGAGATGGCCGCCCGGATGCGGAAGCCGTGTCGCGCCGGGGTCAATCCGCTGGATGAGAAGCGGCGCGAGCGGCAGTCGTTCGAGCAGGCGGCTCGGCAGTTTTATGCAAAGGGTGCCCCATATGGGCCAGGAGCCAGTCCAAGCGCAGGCTGTCCAGCCTTGCGGTCTACGTTTTCCCCAAGATCGGCAATCGCCCGATTGAGGACATTCGTAGGCGCGATGTGGTCGAAATTCTGGAGCCGCTTTGGCGCAGTCGGCACAAGACGGCCCGCAAGCTGAAAATACGGGTGGCGCAGGTGATCGACGACGCGACTGACAGGGGCCTGTACCACAACGCGAAATCACCCGTGGCTTTCGAAAAGAAGGCCGCCTAACATGCGCACCTGACCAGAACAAAACCGGTGCAGGTCCATCCGAATGGGTCTTGGAGGACAGAGCAAGGTCCGCCTTGATCATCTGTTGTCGCGCCGCGCTTGTCGACCCTGCTGTCGGGTCTGCAGAAGCACCCCCCCAACACCACGCCACGGCCCGCATCCGAAAACCTTCACCCAAGCCGACGCTCGCTGCAAAGAAAAAGCAGTCGGTCGACGCTCAGATGTTTTCCCGCGTGTAGATTTCAAAGGGCACAATGGATGTCTGGCTTCCGCTCTGGTTCGCACACGCCCGCACCATCCCTTCGATGACTTCTCTTGCCAGATGCGGCAGTGGATGTGAGATGACAATGCTCATCGAGCCGTCAAGAAGTGCCGAACGGGTGACCTCGGTCAAGTCGTAGCCGACAACGACAATCTGGCCGGCACGGCCGCTCGATTTGAGCGCGGCCAACGCGCCGCTGATGCCACCGCCTGAAACATAAAGGCCGACAAGTTCGGGGTACTGTGACAAGAGCCGCTCGGTCATTTCTTGGGCGACAGCCGCTGCTTCATGTGTCGAGATCGGCTCGAGAAGGGTGAAGTCGGGTGCCAACTCGCGAAAGTAAGACCGAAAACCGGTCTCATTCATCTCTTGGTTGCGGTAACGTGGGTTGCCCATCAGAATGCCGATCTTGCCGGGGACCTTGCAGATATTTGCAAAGGCCCAGGCAGAGGTGCGGCCGACCTTCCAGTTGTCGAGGCCGACATAGTGCATCTGACCCGTCGCCGAGAGCTGCGAGATCAAAGCGAACACCGGCGTGCCATTGGACTGGATACGTTCGACGGCCGCGGTGACAACGGGGTGTACTGCCGAGGTCAAGCAGATGGCATCGCAAACCTCGGCCAGCGCAAGAGCGTGTGTGGCGGTATTCTGTGGGGAAAGATCTTCCAGAAACTCGATCTGAAGCTCCACTTCTGCACCTGAAGCTTCGGTTGCAGCGTTTTGCAGCGCGCTTGCAACGTTCTGATAGAATGGGCGGTGGCGCTGCAACAGCAGCACCCCCAAGCGCAGGTGCGGGCGGGCCGCTGCGACGCGCGCCTGGATACTGCCAAGTGCGTAGAAGCCAATTTTTTCAGCGGCTTGCTGCACCCTTTCCCGCGTTGCCAGACGGACGTTCGATGCGCCTGACAACACGCGGTTTACCGTTGCGACAGAGACCCCGGCGGCTTCGGCAAGATCTGGAATTTTAGGGCGACGCATATGGTTTTGATCCTTTTCGTATCATTATTTTGGCAACATGACGTGAATGATACGATTACATGTTTCCTATATCATGGCTGCTTGATTTGATCTGCGTCAAGGCGTTTATCTACAAGCGACGAAACGAGCGAAAATGCTGAGATCTGGTTGGTGAAGCGAAACTGGTGCAGCTGAGGGCCAAGCCGATTGGGCTAGGCCCAGGGGAAATTAGCGCGGTCGGCAGTTTCCTAAGCGACGACCCGACGACTGTGGGAAGGATACAAATGGACGATCTGCAATTTGGCACCCGCAACAAGCGTGGTGACTGGGCGCCGAACGCGCATCTGGAACTTCCACCGTTCTGGCGCCGGCCCTTCAGCCTGCCTAAGTCCATTGCATGGATTCCTGAATATCTGTTTCCTTGGAACGCCTTTCACATGGCGACGGCGCTTGTGTGGTGGTTTTTCGTGGTACCCGATGTGGCCACGATGCAAACCCTATCCTGGGGTTGGGCACTGTGGCTGTATGCGGTGAACGCAGCCGCAATTTTCGTGTTCTATGGCTCGGTAGAGCTGTTCTGGTACGTCCGTCGCAAGCAGGGCACGCGCTTCAAATACAACGGCAAGTTTCCGGCAGATCAGCCTTCGGACGTGTTCTGGTTCAAGTCGCAGAACATCGACAATTTCCTGCGGTCATTCTTCATCTCGATCCCGCTCTGGACGCTGGTCGAAGTTCTGTTCCTGTGGGCCTTCGCTAACAGTTGGGCTGTCTGGTTGCCGTGGGAGACCCATTGGCCATGGCTTGCCGTGCTTGCGCTGATCAGCCCCGCGATCCATGAGCTCCACTTCTTCTGCATCCACCGGCTGATCCATGTGCCGATCCTGTACAAGTGGATCCACTCGGTGCACCACAACTCGGTCAACCCCAGCCCATGGTCATCGCTTTCGATGCATCCGGTTGAAGGGTTTCTTTACCATGCGGTTGCCTTCTGGCACCTTGTGATCCCCTCCAACCCGCTGCTGGCGCTGTATCAGTTGCATCTGGCGGGCTTTGGCGCGGTCAACGGCCACATCGGTTTCGACAAACTTGAGCTGACTGAGGACACTCCGCTGAACAGCCATGCCTACGCCCATTACCTGCACCACAAGTATTTTGAGGTGAACTATGGCGGCGACGGGTTGATCCCTTTGGACAAGTGGTTTGGCTATTTCCACGATGGATCGAAAGAGGCCGAGGCGCAGATGCAGGCGCGGTTCGAGGCCAAGAAGGCGCGGATGAACGCCAAGGCGGTACGCACCTGACATCACGAAACACGTTCCTGACCCCACGAGGAGGTGAGGTCAGGTCGTCACGTCACGACAAACGCAACCCGTCAGGAACGACGGATCAAGGGAGGAGACAGACAATGAGCTTCATGAAAACCATAGCCCGCGTGATGGCTACAACTGCACTGGTCGCAGCGGGTTCTGCCGCGATGGCGGCGGAAATCGCAGTCATCGGGGGTTCGAACGATGACGCCTTCTGGAACATCATCAAGAAGGGGATCGATGATGCCACCCCGGCAGTTGAGGCCAACGGCGGCAGCGTGACTTACCTTCGTTTGGTCAACTATGACAACTTTGCGCCCGACGTGGTGCAGTTGATCCGGACCGCTATTTCGATGGAGGTCGACGGTCTGGTGATCCCGAATTGGGTGCCCGAGGCTGAAGATCCGGCGATCAAGGAAGCCATTGCGGCAGGCATCACCGTGATCCTGATGAACGCAGGCGGCGCGGACAAGGCCATCGAACTGGGTGCCATCAACTATGTCGGCTCTGATGAGTATGTGGCCGGGGTTGCGGGCGGCGAATACTTTGGCACCGCTGGCAAGAAGAACATCTTGTGCGTCAACACCCTGCCGGGTGCGGCCAATACCGAAGCGCGCTGCAAGGGCGTGATTGAAGGCGTCACCGCTGCAGGCGGCACGGGCGTCCAATTGCCGCTGCCGACCACAAGCTTTGGTGATGCAACGGCTGTCGCCGAGGCAATCAAGGCGGAATTGCTGAAGGATCCCACCATCGATGGTGTCATCACCATCAGCGCAGGCGACGCCGACAGCGCCGCGATTGCCGTGGCACAGGCTGGTCAGGCGACACCGGCCATGCTGGGTTCGTTCGACATGAACCAGGCCGGTCTGGACCGGATTCAGGCGGGCACGCAAGCCTTTGCGATTGATCAGCAACCCTATCTGCAGTCGTTCCTTGCCGTCAGCCTGCTGGCGTCTTCCATCGACTTTGGCACCGATCTGCCGGTGTTCCCGGTTCTGACCGGTCCGGGCATTGTCGATGCTTCGAACATCGAGGCCACGCTGGCCGGTGTGAAACTGGGCGCACGCTAAGCTGCCGCCCCCGGCCCGCAGCGATTGCGGGCCGGACCCACCTTCATTCCTTTAGCGGGGGGCAGACCATGTTAAGCATTTCCTTTGGCGGCCTTTTGCGCCGTCCCGAAGCCGGGGCAGCCCTTGGCCTTGTCGCCGTCCTGATTTTCTTTGCCATTTTCGGCGGCGTAACCTTTCTGAAGCCCGGCGGCATGGCCAGTTGGTTGAACGTCGCCGCCAACCTTGGCGTCATTGCCATTCCCCTCGGCCTGCTGATGATCGCGGGCGAATTGGATATCTCGGTCGGCGCCATGGTGCCTTTTGGGGCAATGACCGTGGCCGTCATCTCGGGCCATTACGGTTTGTCGATCTGGCTGGGTGTCGCCGTGGCGCTGTCTTTCGGGGTGATCGTGGGGCTGGTAAACGGCTTTTTGATCATCAAGACGGCTGTGCCGTCGTTGATCGTCACCTTGGGCAGCCTGTTTGCGGTGCAAGGCATCGTTCTGGGACTGACCGTGCTGATCACCAAATCCACATCCGTCGCGCTGGCCACCGAAGGGCCCGCCAAGGCCATCTTTGGTGATTTCGTGATGGGCGGGCAGCTTCAGGTGATGGTCCTGTGGTGGATGGGCCTGACCGCGCTTTACATCTTCTTTGTCCACTTCAGCCCGTTCGGAAACTGGATTTTCGCCATGGGCGGCGACAAGGTTTCCGCCCGCAATGCAGGCATCCCAACGGACCGGCTGACGATGATCCTGTTCGTTCTGTCGTCCACTTCGGCTGCCTTCGTCGGCATGTGCCAGGCGATCCTTTACAATTCGGCCCAGGTTGCGGGTGGGCAGTCGTTCATCTTCAACTCGATCATCGCAGTGGTCGTTGGCGGGGTGCTGTTGACCGGGGGCTTTGGCTCCGTCGTAGGCATCTTCTTTGGGACGGTCACTTTCGCGATCGTGACCCAAGGCATCTACTACACCGATTTCGACCGCAACTGGTCTTCCCTGATCATCGGGGTCCTGCTGCTCGGCGCGGTCTTGATGAACAACACCTTCCGCCACATGGCCTTGGCCTATACGCCCAAGAAGGGAGGGAAGTGATGAGCGCCCCCATCCTTGCCTTGCGCGGCGTGAACAAAAGCTTTGGCCCCATCGACGTCCTGCACGATATCACGCTTGAGGTGCGGGCCGGTCAGGTCTTGTGCCTGCTGGGCGACAACGGTGCTGGTAAATCGACGCTGATCAAGATCATGTCGGGAGTCCACCAGCCAAGCTCTGGCGTGATCGAGATTGACGGTGTGGCAGTCGGTCTCCCTGCCCCGCGCGCCGCAGCCGAAAATGGTATCGCCACCGTTCACCAGTTCGGCGGCACCTTTCCCCTGATGTCAATCGGTCGCAGCTTCTTCGTCGGCGTCGAGCCTACGAAAGGCTGGGGCCCGTTCAAGGTTTACGACCGCAAGCGCGCCAACGACATCGCGGTTAAGGCCGTACGGGATTTCGGCATCACCCGCATTGATGACGGCGACCGTCTGGTCGGCGGCTTGTCGGGGGGTGAGCGTCAGTCGCTGGCCATCGCCCGTGCCGTCCATTTCGGCGCACGTGTGCTTATCCTGGACGAGCCGACCGCGGCGCTTGGCGTCAAACAGGCGACCCACGTTCTGCGCATCGTGAACGAGGCCAAAAAGCGTGGCCTTGCCGTGGTGTTCATCACCCATCAGGTGATGCATGCCATGGCCGTGGGCGATCATTTTGCAGTTCTGATCCGCGGGGCCGTCGCCGCCGATTTCCACAAAGGCGAAAAGTCGCGCGAAGAAATCACCGACCTTATGGCCGGGGGTGCGTCGATGGCCAGCCTGGAAGCCGAGATCGAAGGCTACATGGCCAGCCATGACGGCCACCCCCCACCTCCTGCCCATTGAGAGAAGACCCATGCCCACCTGGATTAAAGCCTGTGCCCCCACCGACATCGCGCTTGATGAACTGATCCGCTTTGACCACGGCGCGCAGACCTTCGTCATCGTGCGCAGCGAAGACGACACGTTTCACGCCATGGACGGCATCTGCAGCCATGAAAAGGTGCATCTCTGCGATGGTCTGGTGATGGAAGGCCGTGTCGAATGCCCCAAGCACAGTGCCACTTTCGACTATCGCACCGGTGAGGCCAAGTCGGCCCCTGCCTGCATCAACCTGAAAACCTTTGCCGTCAAAGTTGAAGACGGCGCTGTTTACATCGAGATTTGACATGACCTTTCAACTTGCCGCTTGCGCGGAAATGCTGTGGCGTGACCGGCCCATCGAATGGCGCGCGTCGCGCTTAAAGGAAATGGGCTTTGGCGTCGGCCTTTGGAACTGGCCCGCCTGGGACTTGGGAAAATTGCACGCCACAGGGGCCACGTTCACTATCATGAACGGCTATCTGCAGGGTCGCCTGACCGATGCAGAGGGTTGCGCCATGCTGCTCGCCTCGGCCACCGAAACGGCGGCTGTGGGCAAGCGTCTGGGCGTGCATCGCCTGAACCTGCATGGCACGGGTCTGGGCGACATGGGCATTCCCATCCCCCACATCGGCGCTTTTGCCCCCGGTATGGAACAGCGTGCCCGCGACACGCTGCACCGCATCTGCGATCTGGCCGAGGCGTCGGATCAGGTGTTCACGCTGGAAAACCTGAACCCTATCGACCATCCCGGCTGCCCATTTGGGTCAACTGCCGCCGTATTGGCGCTGGTCTCTGCGGTCAACCGTCCACAGTTGCGCATCAACCTTGACTTGTATCACACACAGATTGGCGAAGGTGACCTGATCCGCTGGTGCCAAGCCTGCCTGCCGTGGATCGGTGAGGTTCAAGTGGCCGATAATCCCGGTCGCTGTGAGCCTGGGACGGGCGAGATCAACTACCACGGCATTGCCAAGGCGTTGAAAGACATGGGCTATACCGGCCCGGTGGGTCTGGAAAGCTTTGCCAAGGGCGATGCAGATGCAGCCCTGACGGCCTTCCGTACAGCGTTCACGGTGTAGTCATGGTCCAGTTTCATCAACGCCCCAACGTCGCTGACATTCGTGCCATGAAGGCGCGCGGCGAAAAGATTTCCATGCTCTATGTCACCACGCTGGACGAGGCGGCGGCGGCAGATGCGGCGGGCATCCACATGCTGTCCATTGAGTCTCGCTTCTTCACCCCCGAAATGCGCGCCGCTGCCGGCCGCTGCTTTGTGCAGGTCGGCCTACCCTTTGGCCCCTACGGCGGACTGGCCACGGCAGAAGACTACCTCCGCGCAGCCTTCAAATACACCGCGATGGGGGGCGACTGCTTTTATTGCGCGGCTTCCCTGGATATCCAGAAAGTCCTGTGTGACAACCACATTCCCATCGTCGCCCATGTTGGCCTGATCCCCAGCTACATCACCTGGACAGGCTGGCGCGCCGTCGGCAAGACGTCCGCGGAGGCCCGCGCCGTATGGGACCATGTCAAGCAGCTGGAAGCCATCGGCTGCTTTGGCGCCGAGTTGGAGGTCGTGCCAGATCGTCTGGGCGAGATGATCAGCCGGAACACGCCGATGATCATGCTGGGCATGGGCGCAGGGCCGGGAGCCGACGCGCAATACCTGTTCGCCGAAGACGTGCTGGGCTGCACCGATGGCCACAAACCGCGGCACGCAAAAACCTATCGCAACTTCGCCGCCGAATATGCCCGCCTGCAGTCCGAACGCATCGCCGCCTTCCGAGAGTATATCGCGGATGTGAGCAGTGGCGCCTATCCGCAACCACAGCACAACGTCCCGATGCCGGACGCTGAATTTGACGCTTTCAAGGCCAGTATCGGTCTTTAACCCCAAGGATATCCCATGTTGAACACTGCCCTTCTTGGCGCTGGCCGTATCGCTGGCGTCCATGCGACTGCAATTTCCACCAACCCCGGCAGCCGTCTTGTCGCCGTCTCCGACATCAATACCGAGGCTGCGGGCAAGCTTGCTGCCCAATACGGTGCCGAAGCCCGGACCACAGACGCCATCCTTGCCGACCCCTCGATCAACGCCATCCTGATCGCCACCTCAACCGACACGCATTCTGACCTGATCGAGCGCGCCACAGCGGCAGGCAAGGCTGTTTTGTGCGAAAAGCCGGTCGACCTGAGCCTTGCCCGCGCGCAGGCCTGCCAGAAAACGGTCGGGCAAAGCCCGGTGATGATCGGTTTTAACCGTCGGTTCGACCCGAATTTCTCGGCGCTGAAGGCGGCACTCGACAAAGGCGAGATCGGCAAACCGGAATTACTGTCGATCACCTCGTTCGACCCCGCCCCGCCGCCAGTCGCCTATATCAAGGTCTCGGGCGGCCTGTTCCGCGACATGATGATCCATGACTTTGACATGGCGAATTTCCTGATGGGTGGGGCACCTGTGACCGTATCCGCAGTTGGCTCGTCCATCGTTGATCCGGCCAATGGCGCTGCGGGCGATGTTGACACCGCCGTGGTGACCCTGACCTACGCCGATGGGCGGATTGCGGTCATCAAGAACAGCCGCCGCGCCATCTATGGCTATGATCAGCGCGTTGAGCTTCTGGGGTCCGAGGGACTTCTGCAGGCGCAGAACATGCTGGAAAACACCGTCGTCAAATCCACGACGGCGGGGGTGACGGGGGCCAAACCCACCTACTTTTTCCTCGAACGTTACATGCCGTCCTATGCGGCAGAATGGGCAGCCTTCGTTACAGCGATCACACAAGGATCAGCGCTGCCCGTGACGCTGTCGGATGGCATCGCCGCCTTGGCAATGGCCGAAGCGGCCACGCTCTCGGCCAAGTCGGGCGCACCGGTCAGCTTGACCAGTGTGCTTGGGTAACCGCTTTGCGCCATACCGTAAACTAAGGAGAGAGGTCGCGGTGCGGCCGGACGGGAGCAGATCATGGGCATCATGATCGTCGGTGCCGGGGAATGTGGCGTCAGGGAAGCTTTTGCCCTGCGCGCCGCTGGTTTTGATGGCGAAGTTACCCTGATCGGGTCCGAACCCGAACTGCCCTATGAACGCCCGCCATAGGTCCGGTCGCTGGCCTTGAAGCTCGTCTCGATTGCCGTGACGAGCTTGGCGTCCTGGATCTCGTGTGCGCTGGTCGGGCGGTTGAGCCAGGCATTGAAGCCCGAACGCGAGACATCCAGAACCTCGCACAGCCAGCTGACCGGCCAGATGTGGCGGTGTTTGGCCATGAAGGCGAACCTCATGACACCTCCGGCGCGAAAAAAGCGGCCGCCTTCTTCAAGATATCACACTCCGCCCGGAGCCGGGTGACCTCTTTCTTCAAAGCTGCAATCTCGGCCAGATCGGACCGCATCTGCCCGTTCCCGGGAAACGCCGCGACTGGCGTGGCCGTCAACTCCCGCATCCAGCGCCGCAACACGCTCTCAGCCCCATCAAGGTCACGTGCGGCTTGCGCCACCGCCACACCCCGATCCGTCACCAACCTTACGGCCTCGATCTTGAACTCGCGGCTGAACTTCCGTCTCGTCATATCCACTCTCCAGTTCCTTGGTCACGATCTTATCTTCATGTCCACGAAACCGGCGGCAGCTCAGCAAACCGCCCCGCTCAGCTAACCAGATCATCCATCGCCACACCAAGTGCATCAGCGAGCTTCCGCAGTGTTGCGACAGAACCCTGCTTCCGCCCGATCTCGATTTCAGCCACTGTAACGCGGTTCACGCTGGCGCTTTGCGCCAAGGCGTTCTGTGTCAGACCGCGCAGATCACGGTAGACCCGAAGCGGGCTCTCGCCGTTCAGCAGGCGGTTCACATATTCGGCAGGGATCAGTTCGTCGTCGCCAGCTTCTAGCGCGGCTTTCGCGTGGCCATAGGCCTGCAGGTCGGCCAAATCTTCTGCGGCTGCGCGTAGGCGATCATATTCCGCACGGGAGATCGTCACCATTTCGTTCATGTCGCTTCCTTTCAATCGTAGACATCGCCGCGCGGGCCGATGTCAAGTACGGCCAGGACATTGCCCTGATCATCCATGATCACGCGCCAGTCCCCGACACGCAGCCTGATCCCATCCCGGCCCTTCAGGGCTTTGACATTGTTCGCCTGCGACGCCGGGTCTTCCGCATAAGCCCTTTGTCCGGATCAGGTCTGACGTGCTTCGCGGCATGCGGCGCAGCGCCCTGACCACGGCTTTCGAGTAACTGATCGATCTCATTGGTGTAGCGATAGGCTACATTCACTGATCCGTCAACGAAGTCGTCGCTAACAGCTACATCCGCGCCATCGCCGGGCGGAAGGGCATCCCGACTTTGTCAAAAGGTTACATCTCGACGCCCTCTGAGATCTCAAGCGCGTCTTCCAACTCGATCGCGGCAAAGAGCTGGCGGACCATCCACGCTTGACCATGGCGACTGACGTCGACATCTACTTTTGCGACCCACAGTCCCCGTGGCAACGCGGATCAAATGAGAATACCAACCGTCTGCTCAGACAATATCTGCCGCGCGGAACCGATCTGTCTGTCTATTCACAAACAAAACTCAGCGCAATTGCCAGACAGCTCAACGAACGACCACGCAAGACCTTGCAATATCAAACCCCAGCAGAGAGGTTTGCCGAGTGTGTTGCGACCACCCGTTGAACACACCGCCGGTCGGTAATATCTGCACCAGTCCGGGCCACCATGTCCGATCCGCGGCCTCGGAACGGAAGGGAGCGGGCTACCCGATCCAATGAGGGGCAAGCGTAGGAAGGTCGTTGTCATGCCGTCGAGAGCTTCCTTGCCCACTCGGCACCTGATCCCAAATCGTGATGATGGGCGATATATTGGCCAAAAGTGCAAGAATCTTGAATTTCGTTTTAAAAACAATTGATTATGTGATGTCATCGGTGGAGCAGAGGACCGAATGAGGGATCACTTGCACTGTCGCCCCCTGCTTTCCGCCAGAAGGGCGGGGTTGCGTGGCCTGTACTATGGGGGCTGCGAGGACGATTTTTCGGCTTGCAAGACTGTTCTGGTGGGAAAAACGGTGGGTCAGCCGAGAGGTGACACCCGTTTTCTCAATCATTCCAGCATACTGCGAGGCTTTAGTGGTGGCGAGGGGGGGACTCGAACCCCCGACCCCGCGATTATGAGTCGCGTGCTCTAACCAGCTGAGCTACCTAGCCACTGTTGGGGGGTTACAGGCGGGGCACCGGGGCGTCAAGTGGGATTTGGGCCGCGCGTCAGCTCGCGGCCTCTGTTGCGCGCGGGCCATGTGCGACGCGCGGGCGGCCCGATGCGGTGACGGTCAGTGTGGCCTCGATGAACATCGCACGGCCCTCGACCTCGGCCTCGCGGATGTCGCGCGTGCAACTGATGCGCAGGTCTTGCGCCCCTGATGCCTTGGCGCGCGTCACGGCCTCTGCTGTTAGCGCCGCCTCCAATGCGGCCAAGGCGCTGTCACGGTCCTGATAGGTTTGCAATCCCCCCGTCATATGCGTGGTAAAGCGCCCCTCGGCGGGGCTGGTGACCGTGCCGCGCGCGCGTTGTGACACCTGGCCCACAATCGCGCCAATCGCATTGGCGACGCCCGCATGTTCGGGCAGCACCATGCGCGTGTGCAGTCGCGCACCCACCGCCGGGTAGTAGGTCGGTGCCGATGCGCCCAACCCCACCACGGGCACGTTCAGCCGCATCGATACCGCCATGACCCCGTGATGATTGCGCAATCCCGCCTGTGTCAGCGGATGGCGCGCCAGCGCATCGGGGGGTGCGGAAAAACCGGGGTCTTCGGCAAAGGCCGCCTCAAGCAGGCAATCCACGGTTTGCGTGGTGACCTGATCCACGATCATGCGCGCAAGGCTGGCCGCATCGTTGGCAAACCGTTCGCCGCGCCCGGTACGCCGCCGCGCCATCAGTTGCAGGCCCTTTTCCGCCGCCACCGCATCCCAGTCCGCGCACAGGCCCAGCACATGTGCGCCGTCCGATGGTGTCACCCCCGCCAGCCGGACCAGCCCGCGCGCCACCAGCCGTTCCAGCGCCGCAAGTTCGATCCGCGATGTCAGCGCCTGTGCGACAGGCATCACAGCCGTGATCCGCGCCATCAGTGCCGCTTCGCGCGCGTCCAGCCCGTCACGCGCCCCGGCAAAGGGCACAACGAACCGCCCGTCGTGTTCGCCCACCGTGTCGGCCTGCAGCGCGCGGTCAAGGGCCGCATGCACCACATCGGGTGCCTCCATCGCCAGCAACGATAGCGGGATCAATCGCCGTGGGCCAAGCCGCAAGCCGCCATCCAACCCTTCGGTAATCAGATGCACAGCACTGTCGCCGCCCAGACCCGTGGTGCGCATCGCCACCGCCTCGACCATCGTGCGAAACCCGCCCACCTGTGCGCCCAAGGGGTCAATTTCCGGCAGACCGCCCTTCAGCAGGGCAATATCCGTTGTCGTGCCGCCAATATCGGACACCAGCGCATCCGCCTCACCCGTCAGCCAGCGCGCGCCGACGATGCTGGCCGCAGGGCCGGACAGAATGGTTTCAATCGGCCGTTCGCGCACCATTGCCGCCGAAATCAACGCACCATCGCCGCGCACCACCATCAACGGGGCCGTGATCGCCAGCCGTGCAAGATGCGCCTCGCAAGCCGCGACCAGCCCGTCGATCATCCCGATCAGACGCGCATTCAGCACCGCCGTCAGCGCACGTTTCGGCCCGTTCAGATTGGCCGACAATTCGTGCGAACAGGTCACGGGTCGCCCAGTGATGCGCCGGATCATGTCACGCGCCGCGATTTCATGCGCCGCATTGCGCGTGGCAAAACGCGCGGCGACGGCAAAACCCATGACCTGCCCGGTCATATCCGCCAAGGCCACGTCCAGCGCGGCAAGATCAAGCGGTGCCGCCTCGGTGCCAGCATGGGTATGCCCGCCTGTCAGCATGATCACCGGATCACCCTTCAACGCCTCGGTCAGCCCGCCACGTTCCAGATCGCCCGCATCAAACCCGATGAAGATCAGCGCGACCCGCCCGCCTTGCCCTTCGACCAGCGCATTTGTCGCCAGCGTGGTCGACAACGATACAAGGGCAATGTCGGATGCCGGCACGCCCGCGCGGGCCATCGCCGCGTCAATCGCGCGACCGATTCCCAACGACAGATCGCCCTTCGTCGTCAGTGATTTGGCCGATGCCACCACATGATCGGCAGCCTCGTCCAGCAAGACCGCGTCGGTATATGTGCCACCCGTATCGACACCCAGCAGATAGGCCATTCGTTTTCCTCAGGATTCTTCGCCATTGCTAGCCTGCATCGCGGCCAGCGTCACCCCTTCGCACCGCTTTTTGCGCGCGGTGCGCTGCGGCGGGCATGGGCGGCGGGAAGGCGCAACAACGCGCGGTACTTGGCCACCGTACGCCGGGCCACCTGTGCGCCACCGACCGACAGCGCCGTGGCAAGCGCATCATCCGACATCGGGCGCGCCGGATCTTCGCCCGCAATCAGGGCCGCCAGCCTGCCACGCAGCGCCACCGCCGAAATACCCTCGCCCATGTCGCGGCTGAATAGGTGGCGCAGCCACCATGTGCCACGCGGCGTGTCCACGGCGGTGCCCGCGATCACCCTGCTGATCGTACTTTCGTGCAGGCCCGTTGCGGCGGCAATATCGGCCATGCGCATCGGTTGGGTTGCCGTCAGACCTGCCTCCAATGCGGTGGTCTGACGCCACAGCACCTCTTGCCCGACGCGCAACAGGGTTGAATTGCGTTCGGCCACCATTGCAATCAGGCCGCGTGCTGCGGCCCGCCCGGCAGCGCGCCGGTCGCCACCAAGTGCAAGTGTTGGCAGCGCCGACCGGTTCAGCGCGACCTGCCACACGCCGTCAACCTTGCGCGCGATCAGGTCGGGTTCGCGTATCGGCGCCGCACCCTGTTCGAACGCCGCCCCCGGTTTCGGGTTGAACCCCCGGATGATGCGCAGGCGGGCCTGAATATCGGCCTCCGCTATCCTGGCGATGCGCGCAAGGCCTGTCAGGTCTCCGCTCGCCAACAGATCAAGATTGTTCAGCATCGCGGCCATGGTGCGGTCAAACACACCTGCCTCGATCGCCTGCAAGCGCAGACAATCGGCCAGCGATTGCGCGAAAAGACCACAAGGTTCAATCTGTTGCAGCGTTGCCAGCACGGCTTGCGCCTGTGGCAGGCTACAACCCGCCGCGCGCGCAATCGTGGCCAGTGGGCGCCCCAGCCAGCCGGACGGCTCCAGCGCCTCGATCAGGTGCAAGGCAATCTTGCGGTGGGCCTCGTTGGTGATGCGCCGGTCGATTTCGGTCATGACATGCGCAATCAGGCTGGGTGCCGCGCTGGCATGGCTGTCGATGGACGGCGGCGCAAAGGCCGCGGTCCAGCGCGGCAGCCAATCGGCCGGCCCGCGATCGGCCCGCGTCACAACAAGGCTGGGGTTGTCGGCGGCGGCTTCTTCCAGAAACAGTGTCAGCCCTTCGGCGTCGGCCTTCAACACCCGCAGTGACGACGTCAGCCGCGTTGTCAGCGCAAGGCGCTGCTTTGTGGTGACCGTCATCCGTTGCCGTTGATCCATGCGCGCAACGCTAGCCCGCCAGACTGCAAATAAAAAGTGGTCCCCAGACACGTCTTGTCTGAAATGTGAACTGGTGCGCCCCTTGTGCCAAACGCCGCGTGCGATTAACCGCAGTGGGATGCAGGCCGACCTTCCCCTTACACGCGATCTGGTTCTTGTTGGCGGCGGCCATGCGCATGCGCTTGTGCTTCGCCAATGGGCGATGGCACCGCAACCGGGCGTGCGCCTGACCGTGATCAACCCTGCACCGATTGCCGCCTATACCGGCATGCTGCCCGGTCTGGTGGCCGGGCATTATGCGCGCCAAGATGTGCTGATTGATCTGGTGCGCCTGTGCCGCTTTGCGGGGGCGCGGCTGGTGCTGGGGGCGGCGGTGGGCATCGACCGCGCGGCCCGCCTGATCCATGTGCCGGGACGTGCACCCGTGGCCTATGATATTGCGTCCCTCGATGTGGGCATTCATGCAGGCCCGGTCGATGTCGATGGCATCGCGCATGCCACGCCCGCACGCCCGCTGGACCGGTTTGCTGCCGGATGGGATGCGTTTCTGGCGCGCGGATTGCCTGCGCCACGTGTCGTGATGATTGGCGGCGGCGTGGCGGGCGTTGAACTGGCGCTGTGTGCCGCACATCGTTTGCGTGACGTCACGCCCGCGATCACGGTCGTCGATGCGGGTACGGCTCTGGCCGCGCAATCGCTGCGCGCGCGTGCGCATCTGCGCCGTGCAATGGTTGCGGCGGGTGTGCAATTGCACGAAAATCTGACGGTCGCGCGCATCACATCCGATGCTGTTTATCTGGTGGATGGCACGGGCATCCCCGCCGATCTGACCATCGCTGTTGCCGGGGCCGCGCCGCAGGCGTGGCTGGCCGAAACCGGTCTTGCCCTGCACACCGGCTATGTCACCGTCACGCCCCGCTTGCAAACCAATGATCCTGCGATCTTTGCCGCAGGCGATTGCGCCCATATCGCCTATGCCCCGCGCCCCAAGGCCGGTGTATTTGCCGTGCGTGCGGCCCCGGTGCTGCATCACAATCTGCGCGCGGCCCTGTCAGGTGCGCCGATGCGCGATTTCCACCCGCAGGGCGACTATATGAAGCTGATCTCGCTTGGCCCGCAAAAGGCGCTGTTTGATCGCAATGGCGTGGCCTTTGCCCATCCCGCCCTGTGGCGCGCGAAAGACCGGATCGACCGCGCCTTCATGGAAAAGCTGTCGGATTTCCCCGCGATGCCGCAGCCGCCCGTGCCCGCAGGGGCGGCACTCGGGCTGGCGCAGGCGATGGCGGGCAGGCCGCTGTGCGGCGGATGCGGTGCCAAGGTCGCAGCCGATGCCCTGCGCACTGCCCTGCTGGCGGTGCCGCCCCCGCGCAACCCGGATGTGTTGTCCGGCCCGGGCGATGATGCGGCGATCCTGAAAAGGCCGGGTGGCGTGCAGGTCATGACCACCGATCATCTGCGCGCCTTCACGCAGGATGCATGGCTGATGGCGCGGATTGCCGCCGTGCATGCCCTTGGTGATATCTGGGCGATGGGGGCCACCCCACAAGTGGCACTGGCGCAGGTGACGCTGCCGCGCCTGTCGGCCGGTTTGCAGGCGGCAACGCTGGCCGAAATCATGGCGGGTGCTGCGTCGGTGTTCGGGCCTGCCGGGGCGGATATCGTGGGCGGGCATACCTCGGTGGGCGCGGAACTGACCATCGGGTTCACGATCACGGGCACCGCGCGGCAACCCGTGCTGACGGCGGGTGCGCGTGCGGGCGATGTGCTGATTTTGACCAAGGCGATCGGGTCGGGCGTTATCATGGCCGCTGAAATGGCGCTTGCGCGGTTGCCCGATCTGGTGCTGGGCGAGGCTGTGGCCCATACGCTCGCCCGGATGCAGCATCCGCTGGGGCCTGCCGCCACGATCCTGGCGCCGCATGCGCAGGCGATGACCGATGTCACCGGCTTTGGCCTTGCCGGGCATCTGCATGAAATGGTGCTTGCCGCAGGCCTTGGCGCAAAGATCGTGCTGGAGGATGTGCCGCTGTTGCCCGGTGCGCTGGCCCTATCCGACGCGGGGTTCGCATCATCGCTCGCCCCCGCGAACCGTGCGGCGATGGCAGATGTGCTGACCGCCCCCGACACGCCCCGCGCGGCCCTGCTGTATGATCCGCAAACCGCAGGTGGCCTGCTGGCCGCCGTGCCGCAGGACGTGGCACAGCGCCTGCTGGATCAGTTGCGCGCCATTGGCGAAGATGCCGCCATCATCGGTGCTGTGGTCGCAGGCCCTGTCGGCATCACGGTCGTCTGACAACGCCCGGTCATCAGGTCTTACCGCACCAGAACCGCCGTCGGGTTGAACAGCCCGTCGGACAAGATCATCGTCGGAAAATCTGTAATGTACCTGCTGCCGCGCCCATAGGGCAGGGAATCGTTGACCTGTATCATCGATCCGATCTCCGATGCCCAGAACGCCCCGGTGACCACAACCGCATGATAGCCGCCGCCATTCCATTCGCCGATGATGATCAATGGGCCACGCCGGATATGCGGCAGCAGGCCCGCAACGTCGGCTGGCGTTGCCTGCAGGCGGCGCATGCCGTTGTCGCGGGCGTAGGCGGCAATATTGGCCGCATCGACCGGCAGCCCACCATCGGTTGCATCAAACCGCGCTGTCGCCGGGACATCACTGCTCATCCGGCCTGTCGCAAGGCCCGCGCTGACCACCCAGCACGACATCGTCGCCGTCTGCCCCACCACCGGTACCGGCCATGTCACCTCGGACGTCAGGCCCAGCGCGCGCCATGTGCGCGGCCCCGCGATGCCATCGGGTTCAAGCCTGCCCACCGGCCCATGATAGTTTTCCTGAAACAATCGCAGCCCCGCCGCTGTCAGCGGACCAAAGTTGCCATCCTCGCCCACACCGTTGGAACCGGGAACGGTGAACAGGTACTGGTTCAACAGGCGCTGCAGAAAAAAGACTGCGGGGTCATGGCTTCCCTGACGAAGCGTATGCATTACAAACTCCATTTCGATAAAAAATTGTCGATGATCGTCGGGTCGTGAAAAAGTGACTTTCAAACGCTAGCATGGCACCCAAATTGCGCCAAGCGTTTTGCCTTACGGTTGCGTGACCGGCAATCCGCGCGCAACCCAGCCTGTCATGCCTTCGGGCACGTTGATGATCTGCGTAAATCCCGCCGCAGACAATTCATTCGCCAGCCGCGCCGACCGCACGCCCCTTGCGCAGATCAACGCGATCGGCGCATCGCGGTTGCCATCCACCGCCACCGTCAGTTGCGCCACGAAATCCGTGTCGCGCATGTCAATCGGCAGGGCCCCCGCGCCTGTGCCCGTATCGGCCCATTCATCCGGTCTGCGAATATCCACCAGCGTGATCTGGCCCGCCTCGGCCAGTTGCTGCGCCTGTGCCGCGTCGATTTCGCGGCCATCATAGGTTTGATAAACCTGCGCATACACAATCGTTGCGCCGCCAACCACGGCCGCCACACCCAGACCCAACAGAAGCCGTCTTGAAATCATGATGTCCCTCGCCACATCACTCTGCGCAACCCGCCTGCGCAACACAACTCACATCGCCGCGATTGTGCCTGCCACCCGGTCGGCCAGCGCATCCAGCGCGTCCAGACTGTCCGCCGCAACAGCCGTAACAGGCACCGTCACCCGCGCGCGGTGTTTGGCATAGCGCGGGTCGTAATGCGCCGCCATCAACCCATCGGCCAGCGCCCCATACTGCCCTGCCACCGCCATCGCCTGCCAATCTGCAATCACCTCGGCACTGTGCGACGGGCGCAATTGCCCGATGATCGCGTCCAATCGCGCCGGGTCTGCAATCAGATCGCCGTAGGCGCGCACCAGATACGCCGCCCGTGCAGGGCGCGGCACCTCTATCGCCACACGCGGCGCCGTGCCCATCGCCTGCCACAGCTTTGGTGGCAGGAACAGATTGCCGATCTTGATGCTTTCTGCCTCGACCACCACGGACCGCGCCGTATCAAGCCGCGCCAGCGCCACCGCCAGCGCGCCCTCAAACGCCTTTTGTGACGGTTGCCCACCCATCGCCCCGAACAGCGACCCGCGATGCCGCGCCAGACCTTCAAGGTCGATCACCTGACACCCCCGCGCGGGCAACAGGTTCAACACGTCGGTCTTGGCACTGCCCGTATTCCCGTCCAGCACGACCACCCGCCCCGGCACCGCCCCGCCATACAGCGTGTCCGACACCAGCCGCCGCCAGCTTTTATAGCCGCCCGCCACCGTTTCTGCCCGCCAGCCGATCTGCGCAAGGATTGACGCAAAAGACCCAGACCGCTGCCCCCCCCGCCAGCAGTAGACAAGCGGCCGCCAGCCACCGGGGCGATCCGCCAACGTCCCCTCCAGATGCCGCGCCGCATTCCGCGCCACCAGCGCCGCACCCAGCTTGCGCGCCGTGAACGGGCTGTCCTGCTTGTAGATCGTGCCCACCCGCGCGCGCTCTGCGTCATCAAGCACCGGCAGATTGATCGCGCCCGGAATATGATCCTCGGCAAATTCGGCGGGGCTGCGCACGTCGATGATATCGTCGAACCCCAGATCAAGGGCCTGCGTCACGGATGTCAGGGTAATTGCCATGCGGCTCTTCTATCCCCGCGCGTGCAAAGGTGCCAGCGCCATGCGGCGCGCGGGCCGTCACAGCGGGCTAAAGCGCGTCCACCGTTGGCCGCCGTCATCCGTCGGCACCGCAGCACCCAGCAGGTCCACCCGCCACGCCGTGCCATCCGGTTCTGCGGGCAGGTTGAAACGCTCTTCTCCGGCCCAGACGCAGATTATGCGGTCCTCGGCGCGGATCAGCTGGAACCCCATCGTGTATTCGGCGGCCCCCGTCTCTGCCGCCCCCGTCGCGGTCAGCACGGGAAAGGCAAGGTTGATCACGCCGTCAGGGGGTGCCGGACCCACAAACAACACATCATCGCGGTCGGAACTGGCGGTGATATACAGCAGATCATCCGCCATCAGGCGCACCGGAAAGCCAAGGTGAAGCGTCACCAGACGCGACCGACGACCAAGCAGCGGTGTCGGTTCTGGCGCCATGCCACTGCGCAGATCTGGCCACAGGTCGGGTTCAATCTGGTGGCAATTGGGGGTCATCTGTCGGCCTCCTGTCAGGTAAAACACGATTGCGGCCAAGGCCAGTGCGCCGCACAGGCCCGCCATCGTAAGGCGCATGTTGGGCACGACGCGCGTCATGCCGGTGTCAGAGTGGCATAGCCTGTCGGCTCGCCGGCAGGCGTGGTGCCCTCGGCGGGCAGGCTTACCGCGCCAGCAGTGCGCCACAGGGCATAATCGGCCGTGCCCTCGGCACTGGCCCCCCATATGCCCAACACGCCATTTCCCATGCCCGGATGCGGAAATGCCTCGTGTTCGGGGGGGAGTGCGATCTTTTGGCCTTCCCGCGTTGCGCGGGCCGCAACAAGGGCGGTCGCAAGCGCCGCTGAACTGCTGCGCTGCCGCATGACGGCACCATAATTGGTGCGGCGGTGATAGGCGCGCACGGTCACGCCGAAATGATCTGCAATGCGCTGTCCCAGCACGCCGTTGAAAATTGTCGATACCGCCGTGCGACAGGCATAGGAAAACACCTTTCCATTTGGCGCAAACAGGTCGGATGGCAGGCGTTCAAAGTCGCTTCCATAGATATTCATGGCGTCACCCGGCCCCGAATAATTCAGCGAAAAGTATCCCGGCAACCCATGACAGAAGGCGACAAGGTTCTTGATCTTGTGGGTTTTTCCGCCCACCTTGCGATTGCGCAGGTGCGACAGGACATTTGCCTTGCTGGTGCAGCGGACGATGTTGATGCCAAGATTGTCGCGCAACCAGTCCAGTGCCAGCAGTTCATGGCGCACATATCCCAGCGGGACATACAGAAGGGTCGTGCGGTCTGCCGCCGACCAGCCCGGCGGCGGAGTGCGCCCCTGCGCCACCGCAAAACCGCAGGCAAGAAACATGCACTTCAGCCAGAAACCCGCCTCTGTATATTCGAATTCCGATCCGACAATGATGATGTTTTCGGTCTTTTCCGGGCAGTTGGCACAGTCGTCATCCGCGTTGGCGCGCGCCGAAAATCCATCCTGTGCCATTACAGGGCCTCCTCGCCACTGATTTTCCGCACACGTGCAAGGACGGCCCGCGCGGCGGCCACGTCATCCGGGCGCCGCGCCGCATCCAGCGTCTGCTGTGTCAGTGCGGGCAGATCAAGCCCGTGCCGGTCGCAGATCAGGGCGGCCTGCACCATGTTCCAGATCGCCGCCTCGCGCAGGTATCCGGCATTGCGCATCATGTCGCACAGGCGCGCCACCATGGCCGGGTCCGTGGTGTAACCGGGGTTTTGGGTGGTTTGCAACGCATCATGCACCCGCCGCGTGAACTGGTCCCACCGGGCCTGCGCAAACAGGCTGCGATAGCGCGCCAGCGCGCCTTGCCGGACGGGCTGTGTTTCGGTCGGGTAAGGGGCGGCGATCTGCACGAACCGGTCCCCGTCCTGATAGGTGACCGACGCGATGACCGCGCCGTAGCGCCATGCCACCTCGGCGGCATCATCGGGAAAGGCCGCCCAGAACGCCTGCGCAATCTGCGGTTCCCAGAACCGGAAATAATACCATTTCCCGGCGTCGTCCTGCATCCGCACCAATCGCCGGAAATGCCGCCGGACATCGTCAAGCGGGCGGTGCGCGCGCACGAAAATGCCTGCCTCATGGCCCCAAAGATCGCTGGCCTGTCCGGATTTGGTAAACAACTGCCGTGTCAGTTTGTGGGCGGGGTCAAGCTGCACGACATAGGGCGCGACACTGTGCATCTGAGCATAGGCGCGGCCATCAAACAGGCAGCAGTACGGCAGGCCCGCCTCCTGCAACCTGTCGTGCAGCAACGGAATTTTTGCGGCATCCAGAACGGCATAGGTCATCAGGGGGGACTGTGCATCGGGGGCCGGATCGGGTTGGCCGAACAATGCAGGCCAAAGCCCGTCAGGAACCGACTTCTTAATCCCGGCCCCGACCTGCGCGTCCAACGGCAGCACAGCTTCGGTTTCGGTCAACACAAGCAGGGAGTCAGATTCAGATGCCGCAGCGCTGCGCATGAGGGGGCACGTCCGTTCCGGGGCGATTTTAGGAAGAAAAGTGTTGGCAATAATTTCAAGGGCAAACCTACCCGCACTTTTCGCAGCGATCAAGCTCATCGGCAGTCCGCACAAAATGGTCAGCCCGCTGGCAGATGTCCGCGCGATAAGTTGCCGGTTCTGCCCGCGAACCCCGCTTCTTTGGCTTGCACATCCGGGCTGGCGCGCGCATCACTGACACGCCTTTCCCCCCGGAACCTGTCATGCCCACCACACCCATCAACAACATCCGTGGTGCCCTTCTCGCGCTGTTGTCTTTCGCGCTTTATGCCACGCACGACGTCGTCGTAAAGTTCCTCGGCTCTGACTATTCCCCCATCCAGATCATCTTTTTCGGCGGCCTGTTCAGCTTTCCCATGCTGACCGTGCTGATGATGGGTGACCGCACCGATGGCCATTTGCGCCCCCGTCATCCCTATTGGCTGGCCGCCCGCGCCGTGTCCGGGGTCGCCACCGCCGTTGCCGGGTTCTATGCCTTTTCCGTCCTGCCCATGGCCCAGACCTATGCCATCCTGTTTGCCGGACCGCTGTTGATCACCGTGCTCGCCATCCCGATGCTGGGTGAAAAGGTTGGCCTGCGCCGCGGGCTTGCCGTCATCGTCGGCCTTCTTGGCGTCATCATCGTGCTGCGCCCTGGCAATGCCGCCCTCAGCCTCGGCCATCTCGCCGCTCTGTCTGCCGCCGTCACCGGGGCGCTCGCCTCTGTCATCGTGCGCAAGATCGGCACCGAGGAACGCCCCGTCGTGATGCAGCTTTACCCCATGCTCGTCAGCGTCATCGCCATGGGCTGTGCCCTGCCATGGGTTTACAAACCCATGCCCATCGAACACATGGGCCTGCTTCTGGTGTTCTCCGCCCTCGGCTTCATCGCCACCGCCGTGATCATTTCCGCCTACCGCGAAGGCGAGGCGGTGATCGTCGCCCCGATGCAATATTCGCAGATCATCTGGGCCGTCATCTTCGGCGCGCTGTTTTTCAATGAAACCCCCGATATCTGGACCGGCGTCGGATCGGCCGTCATCATCGCATCGGGCATCTATATCGTGCTGCGCGAAGGCACCGGCCACGTCTCGCGTAACCGCCCCGTCAGCGCCTATAAAAGCCGCCCCGAAACCGGCTACTTGCCCCGCCTGATCACCCGCATGCGCGGCTGACGCGCTTGATGCGGGTCTTGCAAATCGCGTGCGTTGGGTTTACGCCCCCCGCATCGGTCGGAGCGTAGCGCAGTCTGGTAGCGCACCTGCTTCGGGAGCAGGGGGTCGGAGGTTCGAATCCTCTCGCTCCGACCAAAATCCCGGATCATCAGCATTGCTTGCAGACGTCCCACCGTGGGACGCTTTTTGGGTTGAATGATTTCAAGAGCTTGGCTGCCTAGCTTCATCGTTTCTTAAGGATTGCGCGGCAAAAGCCGTCGTTATCACGGACATGGCGGTAGAACCGCAACTGACTACCAGTCCAGTAGGATTATCCAAAAATGTTGACCCACCCCTCGGGTTCGAACTGACGACAGCGCCAGTTGAACTCTGCCAGCGTCTCCAGACACTCCTCCCCGCTGCGGGCGTCCACGCCTTCCAGCACCGCATCCTCAGCCCGCGCCGCACCCGTCATCCCCCCCCACCAGCGCCGCCGCCACACATATCCGCCGCATTCACATCGTCCGGCTCCTGCCTCGCCTGCGCGTTTCGGGTTAAGGTTGTATTATCCTGGAATGCTAACACTTTTGGATATCGGTGAAAGGATTATCCATCCCGAAAAGCGGGTTGTGAACAGATTGTGTCCAGCCATCACCGCGCGCCGCTGGTCCGACGCCACGGCGGGTTGCTTTGCACGATCACGCGATGTTTCAAAAGTGCCAGTGCGGTTCAGTGTATTTTATCTAAACACATGATATAAAACAAAAATATCCTAAAATTGACAGCCGTCAATTTTTGCGGATTCCGGCTGGCCGTATGCCGACCAGCCGGCGGCGGTCATGCTTCTTCGGGCGTGTCGTCTGCGTCGGCGCTGTCATCATCCTCGTCCAGCGACCATGTCACCTGAAACTCCAGTTCGACCTCGCCATCCTCACGCTCGTGCGCGATGGAAAACAGGGCGTCTTCCGGGATTGTCACCTCTTCGCCATCCATATCAATGCTGAAAGCGTTGCCACTTTCCAGCGCGTCGGCAAGGCGGCGCAGTTCGGCGACAAAGCCGGAGACATCATAGGTAATGTCGATATCGCGATCTTCGGTCATGGCACTCTCCATTTGTGGGGTTCAAACCCGGAGGTGACCCGCAGACCGCAACGCGGCGATGACAGTTCGATGGCGGCGGCACTGTGTTTTGACGACACTTTTCGCAATGGTCCGGCGCGTGACGGCACCCATCCTGCACAGCCGCTGACCCCATCCATGCGGATCACTGTCCCGGATCACTGATCATAGCCCGTCATTTCCAGATACCCGACACCTGCATGGCTGCCCGCAATCGTGACCGGCCCTTCCCAATAGGGCACCGATGTCGCCATCCACGCATCCGGGTTTATCGCGCGCACCGTCACATCGACGCCCTGTTCGGGCAGGGTGACCTGCCATTCCACCGGCACCGTGCGCCCCGCAACGCGATGATCCGCCAGCGGGGTGGCCGTGAACGCCCCATCCGGCAGGGCCGTCGCCGCACCATCGGCCGCAATCCACGTCGCCGCCGTATAGTTGGTATCGCCGCGCAACACGAACCCCATCAGCTTGTCACCACTGTCAAACGACAGCGAAAACCAATCCCACCCGGTCTGATCTGCGGCCAGCGGCTGTGAGGACCATTCCCGGTCCAGCCACGCCGTGCCCGTCACCGCCACATCGCCCGTGGGCAGGGTCAGGGTTCCTGCCACCTGATAGAACGGTTGCGAATAATAATGGCTGGCCTGCCCCGCCGCCGATTTCACCGAATAGCCCTGCTGCCCATGCAGAACCAATGGCCCCACAGCCGTCAGCCCCACGTCATAGGCAAAATCCGGCCCCGCTGCGCGCAGGCGCAACGCATCGAAATCTGCGCCCTGCATCACCCATTCGTCGATCCACGCGGCAAACGGTGCGGCCTGAACACCCGCCTGCCCAATTCCGCCGCGTGCCAGCCGTTCTGTGACGAAGTGCGCATCCGGGGTGGTGACGGCGGCATGGCCCATCCACAGTTGCGGCGTTTCCCACCCTTGGCCATCACGGGGCGCAAGGGCCGACCGGAACAGCGTCCATTGCAGCCCATAGGGCGTGCCATCCGGCCCGGTCAGGTTGGCCGTCAGATACCACCACTCGATGCGAAAATCCGGATGCGCGCCGTGGTCTGCCGGAAACTGCAACCTGGTATCCGGGTCGGTCTGGGCAAACCCCGCGCCATCGGTGCCAAGGCCCGCAAAGCCCTGCGCCGCCGCCTGCAGCGGCAACCACAACAGCAGGATCAACACCCTAACGTTCATGCCGGAACACCCCCAATAGCTGTGCCGGTGGCGTGCGCGACAATTGCCATGCAGGCCACAGCGCCGCCAGGACGGCGGCCAGCAATGCCAGTGCGCCCAGACGCAGATAATCCAGCGGAAACAGATACATCGGCAACCGCCAGCCGAATGCCTCGACGTTCACGACCGCCAGCAGCGCCCATGCCAACGCCAGCCCCAGAGGCAGCGCTACCGCCCCCGTCAACGTCGCCAGCACCACAGCGCGCACCATATCCAAGCCCGCCAGCCGCCCCCGCGTCAGACCCAGCGCCCATACCGGTGCCAGTTGCGGCAATCGCATCGCGGCGAGTGTCAGCAGGCTCATCAGTATCGCGAAACCCGCCACTGCCAGTGTCAGGATGTTCAACGCCGTCGTCACTGTGAACGTCCGTTCGAAAACGGCCAGCGACACTGCCTTGATTGCCGCCTGATCCACCATTGCCGCCTCTGCCACACCCGCCTGATCGCGCAGCACCGTGCGCACCGCATCCACCTTGCCCGCAGCCATCCGCAGCCCGAACCGCAAGGCCACCACATCCGGGAATTGCGCGCGGAACACCGCTTCGGTCACGATCACCTGCCCTACCGGGTTGCCATAATCGCCGTAAATCCCCACCACGGGCAGGGCCACACCGGGGGCCAACGTCACCGCCGTGCCCAGATCAAGACCCGCACGCCGGAACAACTGTTCATTCACCAGCACGCCCTCGCCGCGCGCAAGGGCATCCCACACACCCGGCACGCTGCGCAGGAACAGCCAGTTGTCGCGATACGTCGCATGGTCGCGCGCGCCATAGATTTCCGCCGGAAACCCGGCGATCTTGCGATCAACCGACAGGATCGGCAGCACCGCATCCACCACAGGCCCCGCCAGCGCCACAACCTCCTCTGCCTGCGCGGTATCCGCCGCGCGCACGTACAATTCCGACGCCAGCCGCTGATCCAGAAACCCCGTGAACGTCAGGCGGAATGACGAGACCATCGTTGATACCCCCACATTCGCGGCCATCGCCAGCAGCAATGCCATCAACGCCAGCGACAGGCCCGGCACCTGTTGCCGCGTATCGGCCCAGAACCACTGCGCCACCGGCCCGCGCGCCTGTGCCTGCCCGATGCGCAACACCACCGCCAACAGTGGCGGCAACGCCAGCGCCCCGCCAATCAGCAGCGCCCCCAGCATCCCGAACCCCGCCAGTAACCCATGACCCCAGATCGCCAGCCCGCCCGCCACCGCCAACAGCCCCGCTGCCAGCACCACTTGCCCCGCGCCCTGCCGTGCCATGGCCCATGCCCGCGGCTGCGCACTTGCCAACAGCGGCATCCGCGCCAGCGACCACAGCGCTCCACTGGCCGCAACCGCCGTGCCCCCCATCGCAATTGCCAGCCCCGACAACCACCATGCCGGGCGCAGCGCCAACTGCCCCGACACATCCGCGCCGTACAGGCCCCGCAGCGTCGCCGCCACATCCGGCAACAACGCCGCCGCCACCACATAGCCGAGCGCCACCCCGATGGTCCCCGCCACAAACGCCAAAACCGCCAGTTCCACCGCCATCAGCCCGATCAACCGCCCCAATGGTGCCCCCAAGGCCCGCAAGGTGCGCACCATTGGCCTGCGCTGTTCAAACGCAAGCCCGATCGCGCCATGCACGATGAACAGCCCGACCGCGAATGACAGCAGCCCGAACGCCGTCAGGTTCAGATGGAAACTGTCCGTCAGCCGCGCCACGTCGCTGCCGCCCTGCGGTGCCGCCATCGCCAGACCCGGTGCCACATCCGCCAGCGCGGCTTGGGTCAACGGTTGCGCCGTCGCCACCAGCAGCCGGTCGATCTGCCCCGCCCGCCCCAGCAACCGCTGTGCCACGCCAATATCCATGATCGCCGTGTTCGGGGCCACGTCCGGTGCCAGTACCTCTTGTGCGCCTGTGTCCGGCAATGCGGCCAGCGTCTCCGCCCGGCCAAAAATCTGCCCCGTGCCCGCCAGAAACGCACCCAGATCCGCGCCCTCTGTCGTGCCAATCGGCCCCACGCCCCCCGGTGCCGTCAGCGGATCAATCCCCACCACCCGCACCGACCCCAGCCCCCCCTCGATCACCGGCGACACGATCCACCCCGCCCGCCGCAGCGCCACATAGGTATCCTGCGCAATCACCCCGCCATCGCGCGCCGTGATCTGCGCATAATTCCCCTCGCCCAGCGTGGCCGCCGCTGCATCGTAACTCGCCCGCGCCTCGGCGTTGATTGCCTGCACCCCCGACCACAGCGCCGTGCCCAACGCCAGCCCCGCCAGCAACGTGATCAATTGCAACGGATTGCGCCGCCAATGCCCCAGCAGTGCCGCGAAAATCGTGCCCGTCACGCCAACTGCCCCGCCCGCAGATGCAACCGCCGCGTCATCCGCGCCGCCAGCCGTTCCGAATGGGTGACCAGAACAAGGCCCGCCCCGGTTTCGGCCACCAGCTCGCACAGCAGTGCAAACACCGTATCTGCCGTCGTCTCGTCCAGATTGCCCGTCGGCTCATCCGCCAGAACCAGTTTTGGCTGCGGTGCCAGTGTGCGCGCAATCGCCACGCGCTGCTGTTGCCCGCCCGACAATTGTTCGGGGTATTTGTCCAGATGCGCGCCAAGGCCCAGCCGTGTCGCCAACCCATGCGCACGGTCCGGGTCATGCCGCCCCGCAAGCCGCGCCTGAAACGCGATGTTGGCCGCCACAGTCAGCGACGGGATCAGGTTGAACTGTTGAAAAATCACGCCCACCGTACCGCGCCGTAACGCCGCGCGCCCCACGTCATCCAGCGGCGTCAGGTCCGTGCCCGCGATCGCCACCACCCCGCTGTCAGCCGTATCAAGTCCCCCCACCAGATGCAAAAGCGTGCTTTTCCCCGACCCGGATTCCCCCGTCAACGCCAGCATATCACCCGCATCCATCGTCAGGGATACGCCGCGCAACACGGGCGTTTCCGCCCCCGGATAGGTCTTTGTCACATCGCACAGCGTCAACAGCATGGATCGTCCTTTGGTCACAGATCTGCGCCACGGCAGGGTTTTTGCGCATCACCGCAGGTGTGTGCCGGCCTGTCTGGTATGCACCACCTGCCAACTGGTCTCACTTAATGTCATGTGCAGCCACATCCAGTGACGCAAGCAGAAAACCGGAAGGCCGCCGCCGTGCGATCACGCAATGTTTCAAAAGTGTTAATGCAAATGCATAGAATAATACTAAGTATATGATGATAAACAAAATATGCCAAAATTGACAGCCGTCAATTTTTGCCTGCACCGCCCTTGCGGCCCGATTGTAACGGGGTAGGGTGCTTGCAGTTGTAGGAGATGACCATGACCCCCCGCCTCGCCACCCCGTCGGCCACCGCGCGCGCCCTTCACGTTGTCGCCACCGACGCGCTGCCCGCATGGCGCGCCGCGCTGCCCGCACCGTGGCAGGCCTGGCTGGAGGGCACCGGGTTCGAGGCGGCCTTGGGCGATGTACGGCTGCTGCCGGGGGCCGATGGTGCGGTTGCGGCGGCTGTGGTGGGGTACGGTGCGCCCAAATCCCGCGCGCGCACCCGGTTCGGCATCGCCAAGGCGGTGGCGGCCCTGCCTGCGGGCGATTGGCATCTGACGGGCGATCTGACCCATGCGCAGGCGACCGAGGCGGCCCTTGGCTGGCTGCTGGCCAGCTATCGGTTTGACCGCTATCGCCCCGGCAAATCCGAAAAGCCCCTTGCCATGCTGGTGGCCCCCGATGGCGTGGACGGCCGCCGCATCGCGGTGATGGCTGCCGCCGAACACCTGACGCGCGATCTGATCAACACGCCCGCCGCCGACATGGGCCCCGATGAATTGCAGGCGGCGTTCATGACGCTGGCGGATCGTTTCGGTGCTGCAACCCAGATCATCACCGGGGATGCGTTGCTGGATCACAACTTTCCCATGGTGCATGCCGTGGGCCGTGCCGCCACCCGTGCGCCACGCATCATGTCGTTCCGCTGGGGCAACACGGGGCCCGCGATCACGTTGGTGGGCAAGGGCGTGTGCTTTGATACCGGCGGGCTTGACCTGAAACCTTCGGCGGGCATGCTGTTGATGAAAAAGGATATGGGCGGGGCGGCAACCGTGCTGGGCCTTGCGCAGATGATCATGGACCTTGGGTTGCCGGTGCGCCTGCGGGTCATTGTGCCAGCGGTCGAAAACGCGGTGGCAGGCAACGCGATGCGCCCGCGCGATATTTTGACCTCGCGCAAGGGCCTGACGGTCGAGATCAACAATACCGATGCCGAAGGGCGGCTGATCCTGGCCGATGCGCTGGCTTGGGCGGATGAGGAAAATCCCGATCTGGTGGTGTCGATGGCCACGCTGACGGGGGCTGCGCGCGTTGCCGTCGGCCCCGATCTTGCGCCGTTTTTCACCGATGACGACACCCTTGCGCAAGCCCTGCAGGGGGCGGCGAGCGCGGGCTTTGATCCGCTCTGGCGTCTGCCGTTCTGGGACCCTTACGAGCCGCTGATCGAACCCGGCATCGCCGATCTGGACAACGCGCCATCGGGCGGCTTTGCCGGCACGATCACGGCGGCCCTGTTCCTGCGCCGCTTCGTCGCCGCGCGCTATGCGCATTTCGACATCTACGGCCACCAGCCCACCGATGCACCGGGGCGGCCCAAGGGCGGGGTCGGGCAAGCCGCCCGCGCAATCCTTGGCGCAATCGAAGGCATGGTCTGATGGACCGCCGCACCACACTGTTTTCGGGCCGGGTGGCGCATCAATCCCTGCGCGGGCAGGTGACGGCACAGGCCTTCGTGCCGGGCGAACCTTTGCGCGTGCTGTGGCCGATGGTGGCGCTGTGCGCGGCACCGGACGGGGCGGTTGACCGGCAGTTGCTGCGCGGCGATGCGTTTCTGGTGATCGACCGGCAGGATGGCTGGGCCTACGGGCAGTCCGACCGGGGCGGTTATTGTGGTTGGCTTTCCGAAGGGGCGGTTGGCGCTGCTGATGCGCCCACGCATTGGGTTGCGGCCCTGTCAACCCACGCTTACGATGCACCCCGCGTGCAGGCGCGACCGCTGTCGTGGCTGTCCATGGGCGCGCGGGTGCATGTCAAAGGTGTGGCGGGCATCTGGGCCGATACCGACGAAGGCTTCATCCCCGCAGGGCACCTGCGCCGCCTTGGCGACTGGGCCGATGATCCCGTTGCCGTTGCCGAACAATTTCTGGGCGTGCCGTATCTCTGGGGCGGTAACACGGCGGCGGGGCTGGATTGTTCCGCGCTCGTGCAGGCCGCATGGCTGGCCTGCGGGCGCGATTGCCCCGGTGACAGTGATCTGCAACGCAGCCTGGGCGCGGATTTTGACGGCGATGCACGGCGCGGCGATCTGATCTTCTGGAAAGGCCATGTGGCGCTGGTCTGCGGCCCTGACCGGATCATCCACGCCAATGGCCACACGATGAACGTGGCGTATGAGGGTTTGCAGGCCGCCGTCACCCGCATCGCCAGTGCCGAAGGGGCCGCCGTGCTGGCACGCAGGCGCGTCTAGTCCACCGCGCGGATCAGCTTTGCTTCAAGCACCTTAAGAACGGCGGCAAGATCATGCCCGCGCCGCAGTGTCTGCCCATCCATCCCCACCACCGCATACATGCCCTGTTTGCTGCGCAGGCGTGGCCGCTTTTCAATGCGGTACAGCGGGTTTTCCGATGTGCGGCGAAAGACGGAAAATACCGCCATATCCCGCAGCATCGAAATCCCGTAGTCGCGCCATTCACCCATCGCCACCATGCGGCCATACAGCGTCAGAATGCTTGCCATTTCGCGGCGATCAAAACTCACCTGCTCGTGCAGGGTCGCGGCAAAGGGAATGGGGGGCGGTGTCTGTGCCGTCATTGCTTCAGTTTATCGCCTTCGCCTTTCAAATCAAGCCATGCAATCACCGCGAAGGTTTCACCCTGTTGCCGCATTTGGTGGCCATCACTGAGTCATGCGGGAACAGAACCCCGCCGGGTCGTGGGCGTTTGCCCCCACCCAGCCCGTGGTCCGGTTGGCCCCCGCTGCAAGGAAGGCCCCCGTTCAGGATGGACGGGGGCACTTTCTGATGCCTTGCGCCGATTAGAGCGTATCGCTGCCAATCAGGTTCACCCGACTGGCAGCGATACGCAACATAACCAACGGCTTGCCTGTCTTGGATCGCCGTCAATCTGAATCAGATTGAAGGCGATCCGCCCTAAGTTGAAATCAAATCGCAGACGGCGATCACGTCAGATCAATCCGGAGATTAGCCGTGTATTCCCCGTCTCGAACCCGCGCCAGTTGCGCTGCATGCCGCCAAGCCGCCTTTGCGCCGCCGGATGGTTTGCGGCAAGCACCCCAAGATGGATCAGCAGCCCCGTAATCACTGCTTCCGCCGCGCGCGTATGGCCATCCGCCGCCTTGACCGCGATGCCAAGACCAAGCGTCGGCAGGATGCCGGTGTAAACGCCTTCCGCCCCGGTTTTCAGGGCCACCACATCGGGGATCGCCCGCATCAGTTCGGTGCAGGCCCGCCCTTCGCCTGCGACCAGATCAGGATGCGCATGCATCGCACGCGTTATCCGGTGCATTGCCCGCGCCCGTGCATTACCGGCATCTGACGCCACCGCAAAGACCGCCATCGCCCGCGCAAGGCCATGGATCGTGCAGGCGTGATTTGGCGCAGAACAGCCGTCGATGCCGTAACCGGGGCTGGCCTCATCTGTCACCTCTTGCGTCGCTTGCAGGATCGCCTGCTGCAACGGATGATCGATTTCCGTATACTCCGGCCCCGCCTTCATTGCCTGCGTCATCATCAGGAATCCGGCATGTTTGCCCGAACAATTGTTGTGGATCTGGCATGGCTTTTGATGCGCGCATACAAGGGCGTTGCGCGCATCGTGATCATAGGGTTCATGCGCCCCGCAGCGCAGGTCGCTTTCCGCAAGATGCAAGTCATGCAGCCAGCGCCCGACCAGATCGGTATGCACGGGGGCCCCCTGATGACTGGCACAGGCCAGCGCCACGTGGCGGTCCGACAGCCCCGCCCCCACCCCCGATTCCATCAATGGCAGCGCCTGAATCATCTTGCAGGATGACCGTGGAAAGATCACCGCCCCCGGATCACCCCATGCGCGGATCACCTCACCCTTGCCATTGCAGATCACCGCATGGCCGTGGTGAAGGCTTTCGACCCGTCCCCCGCGCATGATTTCGACCATCGGAATGGCATTTTGCATCACTTACCCCCTCACACATGCGCGATTTCGCGCCCATAGGGCTTTCATCAAGCGCTGCTTTTGCGTTAGATGTCGGGTATCGGGTAAACAAAGCCTGCGCCACAGGAAAAGCCGCGCGACAAGCGGCTGTTGGCGGGGCCGGGGCATCACGCAGCTTGGAGGCTGTTCAGACATGATAATTGCAATCGGGCGCGGGGCCGCCATTGCCGCAATCGCAGCGACTCTGGCGCAGGGTGCCGTGGCGCAGGAATCCACCAATAACGTCGCGCAGCTGACGGATTGGAGCGTTTTTACCGACGGCACGCCAAAAGAATGCTGGGGCGTGTCCGCGCCAAAGGAATCCACGGCGCAGAAAGATGGCAGCCCCGTGCAGGTCAGCCGCAGTGACATCCTGTTGTTCGTGACCTACCGCGACGGCGGCAGTGCGGGTGAAGTGTCGTTCACCGGGGGCTATAACTTTGAAACAGGGTCGACTGTTGCCATAACGATTGGCGACAACAAGTTCGATCTGTTCACCGATGGCGAATGGGCCTGGCCCGCATCACCCGAGGCTGACGCAACCCTGCTGGCGGCAATGCAGAACGGCACCGATGCGGTACTTGTTGCCCGGTCGCAACGCGGCAATGAAACGACCGACCGTTTTTCCTTGCGCGGCTTTACCGCCGCAAACGACGAGGCGAAAAAACAGTGCCAGTAACGCGCATTGCCTGACGCCGATGCGCCCCGGCACGTCCGGGGCGTTTTGTTTTGCGCAAGGCTGGATTATATGACCCTCCTGCAGCCCAGAGAATCCCCGATGACCGCGCCGATCACCCAAGACGTTCTGACCATCCCGCGCAAACTGCCTGACGGCGGTCTGATAAACATTGTCGGGCTGACGCGCGATCAGTTGCGCGCGGCGCTGATTGCGGCAGGCACGCCTGAAAAGCAGGCCAAGATGCGGCTGGGGCAGTTGTGGCAATGGGTTTACCACTGGGGCATCCGCGATTTCGCGGCAATGACCAATCTGGCCAAGGACTATCGCACGCTGCTGGCTGCGCATTTCACGATTGATCTGCCCGAAGTCGTCACCCGCCAGATCAGCGCGGATGGCACCCGCAAATACCTTGTGCGGATCGCAGGCGGGCACGAGGTTGAGGTGGTTTATATCCCCGAAACGGACCGGGGCACCCTGTGCATTTCCAGTCAGGTCGGTTGCACACTGACCTGTTCGTTCTGCCATACAGGCACGCAGAAACTGGTGCGCAACCTGACAGCGGGCGAAATCGTGGGTCAAGTGATGCTGGCGCGGGATGACCTTGGCGAATGGCCCGTGCAGGGGCCCAAGGATGAGACGCGGCTGATCTCCAACGTCGTGCTGATGGGCATGGGCGAGCCGCTGTATAACTTCGAAAACGTGCGTGATGCGATGAAGATCGTGATGGACGGCGAAGGTATTGCCCTTGGTCGCCGTCGCATCACGCTGTCCACATCCGGTGTGGTACCGGAAATCGCCCGCGCGGCAACCGAAATCGGCTGTCTGCTGGCCGTGTCGTTCCACGCCACGACGGATGCTGTGCGCGACCAGTTGGTGCCGATCAACAAGAAATGGAATATCGCGACACTGCTGGACGCGCTGCGCGATTATCCGGGTCTGTCGAACAGCGAACGCATCACGTTCGAATATGTGATGCTTGAGGGCGTGAACGACAGCAAGGAAGACGCCTACCGGCTGGTCGAACTGCTGCGCGGGATTCCGGCCAAGGTGAACCTGATCCCGTTCAACGAATGGCCGGGTGCGCCCTACAAGCGGTCATCGGGCAACCGCATCCACACGTTTGCCGACATCATCCACAACGCCGGTTACGCAAGCCCGATCCGCACGCCGCGCGGCGAAGATATCATGGCGGCCTGCGGGCAATTGAAATCGGCGACGGAACGCGGACGTAAATCAAGGGCGGCAATCGCGGCCGATATTTCGGCGTCGCCGTGATCCGCAATCGTTAACCAAAGCTTAAAATTGCCTGTGGATAACTTTTTAAATTGTTGTTATTTATAATTAATTCATAAAATTGACAGCCGTCAACTTTTGGAGTTTTGCACTGCGACTACCCGTTGCCCACCCCACCGATCCAGCGCCTTGAACAACCGCGGGTTCAGCAGGATCGATATCATCGCGCCGGCCACCACCAGATCGCGCCCCTCGGGCAGGACGATCTCCAGATCCATGCCCGTCACGATCAGGATGAACGAAAACCCCTTGGGGGTGGGTCAATGCCGTTCTGTAACGTCAGGGATTGCGATCTTTGTGATGGGGGATTGCGGCACCAGTCCAGCACCGTGGGCGCGGCCTATCGGCAGAATATCCCGCAATGTTTCACGCGTTGAAAAACGGGAATGACTTGGCGGCGCGCTGCATGATTGATAGGCATTTCGGAATGTCCCTGCCCATCATCCCCAACGCGCTTGCCCGGCGGATATTTCTGCACCGCCATGCCCTTTCGGATGCGCCGGTGGGCACGGCCAAGGGCGATGATCTGTTGGGCTTGATCGACCGGATCGGGTTCGTGCAGGTCGACAGCATCAATACCGTCGAACGCGCGCATCACATGATCCTGTTCGCGCGGCGGCAGTCGTATCGGCCTGCCAACCTGAAACGGCTGCTGGAAAAGGACCGCACCTTGTGGGAACACTGGACCCATGATGCATCGATCCTGCCCGCAACCGTCTTTCCGCATTGGAAGCACCGCTTTGCACAAGACCGCGCGCGTCTGGTCGCGCGGTGGACGGGGTGGCAAAGGCACGACTTTGTTGAAAAGTTCGACACCGTTTTGCGCCAGATCGCGGATCATGGCCCGGTTTCGTCCTCGGACGTGGGGGTGGGCGAGGTGCGGGGCAAGGGCGGCTGGTGGGATTGGCATCCGTCGAAAGCCGCACTTGAATACCTGTGGCGTGTGGGCGAGATTTCGGTCACGCGGCGCGACAGTTTCCGCAAGATCTATGACCTGACGGAACGGGTTTTGCATCCCCACCACTGCGCACCCGCACCGACAGAACATGAAAGCACCGATTGGGCCTGCCGCAGCGCACTTGACCGGATCGGGTTTGGCACAAGCGGTGAGATCGCGGCCTACTGGGGGGGCGTCAGCCCCGAAGCGGCGAAGGCATGGTGCATGGGGGCCCTTGCACGGGGTGAGCTTGCCGAAGTGATGGTTGAAGGCGCGGATGGCACCTTGCGGCGGTCGTTTGCCTGGCCGGGGATTGCATCCGAAGTCACCCCTGATCCGCCGGCCCGCATCCGCGTCCTTTCACCATTTGACCCCGCATTGCGGGACCGCAAGCGGGCGGAACGGTTGTTCGGATTTTTCTACCGGATCGAGGTGTTCGTGCCCGAGGCACAGCGGCAATACGGCTATTACGTCTTTCCTGTGCTGGAAGGGGCGGCGATTATCGGGCGCATCGATGCCAAGGCGTTTCGCGATGCGGGTGCCTTGCAGGTGCGTGCGCTCTGGCCCGAGCCGGGGGTCAGGATGACCGTGGCACGCCTCGCGCGGCTGGATACGGCCTTGGGACGACTGGCCAGCTTTGCGGGCTGCGACCGGGTGGAGATGGCCGACGGCTGGCTGCGCGCGTCAGCGTAGCGCATCCAGAATATCGGGCGAGGCATAGCCATCGGGCACCTGCCCGTTGCTGCGCTGATAGGCTTTTACGGCCGCCACCGTCAGTGGGCCGATCTTGCCATCCGCGCCGCCCGTATCAAACCCCGCCGCCGTCAGCAGACGCTGCAGTTCGATACGCTCAGCCTCCGGCATTGCACGCAGATGGCGGGGCCAGGTGGCCTTGAACGGGGCACCGCCCCTGATCCGGTCGGCCAGATGACCGATGCCGATGACATAGGCGTCAGCCGCATTATACGCCTCGATCGCGCGGAAATTGGCAAAGATCAGGAACGCGGCACCTTTTGCCCCGGCAGGCAACAATATCTTTGCCGGGCCGTGATCGGGCAGATCGCCCCCGCCCGCCAGACGCACGCCCATGGCCTGCCAGTCGGCCACCGGCTTTTCCACCCGGTCGCCCGATTGGTCATAATCGAAATCTGCGGGCAGGGTGATTTCCACGCCCCATGGCCGCCCGAACACCCATCCCGCCTTTTGCAGATAGGCTGCGGTTGATGCCAGCGCATCTGCCGGATCACCCGACCAGATATCGCGCCGTCCGTCACCCGTGAAATCAACCGCTGTTGCCAGATAGCTTGTCGGCATGAACTGCGTGTGGCCCATGGCCCCGGCCCAACTGCCGGTCATGCGGTCTGCCGTCACATCGCCGTTCTGCAGGATTTTCAGGGCGGCAATCAACTGCCCTTCAAAGAACGCGCCCCGCCGCCCGTCATAGGCAAGACTGGCCAGCGACGAAGGCAAATGATGATCGCCCATGAACGCCCCATACGAGGATTCCAGACCCCAGACCGCCAGCACGACCGCGCGGTCGACGTGATAGCGTGCCTCGATACGGTCCAGCAGGGCTGCGTGTCTGGCCAGCATGTCCTGCCCGTTGGTGACACGCAGATCGGACACGGCACGATCAAGGTAATCCCAGATCGTGCGGGTAAACTCGCCTTGATTGCGGTCCCGTTCAATGACCACAGGATCGAATGAGGCACCCTGGAAGGCCTTGTCAAAGGTGTCGGTGTCGATACCCGCCGCCACTGCGCGCGGGCGGAAGGTCGCGATCCACGCCTGAAAGCCTGCATCGGTGCCCGTGATTGTCACTGCGGCCTCCTCGGTCACTGATGTTTGTGCGGACGCCATGCCGGCGCCCAAAATCATGGCCGTCGCCAATAGTATTCTTTGCATCCGATCACCGCCCGTTTTTTACATAACGATAGCGCGAAATACACGGGCCGAAAAGCGTGGTGTCACCGCCGCTTGCGGATCACGCGGCGTTTCGCCTCGCGCGCGGCTTCGGCCCCGGCGCGCCGGGGGGCGGGGCGGCCACGGGCGGCTTTGGCACCTGCTGGCAGCGCGCGATCTTCGATCTCCAGCAGTTCGAGCAGAAGTCCGCCCGTCACCGGCACGGCCTCGGCCAGCCGCACTGTCACACGTTGGCCAATGCCGATGATGATGCCGGTATCAGCGCCCATCAGGGTCTGGGCATCACGGTCATAGTGATAAAACTCGCGCCCGATGGCCCGGATCGGCACCAGCCCATCGGCCCCGGTTTCATCCAGTTTCACGAACAGCCCGAAGCCCTGAACGCCTGAGATGCGCCCGGTGAAGGTGGCCCCGATCCGGTCGGACAGATAGGCTGCCAGATAACGGTCGGTGGTATCGCGTTCGGCGACCATCGAGCGGCGTTCAGTGTCGGAAATCAGCTTGGCGGTTTCATCAAGGCTTTCCACGTCCTGCGGCGACAGGCCATCCTTGCCCCAGCCATGCCCCGCAATCAGCGCGCGGTGCACGATCAGATCGGAATAGCGCCGGATGGGCGAGGTGAAATGGGCGTAAGACCGCAGGGCAAGGCCAAAATGGCCGAAATTCGCAGGGTGGTAATAGGCCTGCGGCATCGAGCGCAGGGTGGAGATGTTCATCAGTTCGGCAAAATCGGTTCCCTTGGCCTGATCCAGCAGACGGTTCAGGTGCGCTGTTTTCAGAACCTGCCCCTTGGCGAGGATGAACCCGGACGCCTCGGCCACATCGCGCAACGCCTCAAGCCGGTCGGGGCTGGGTTCTTCATGGACCCGGAACAGCAGCGGGCGTTTCAGCGCGATCAGTTCTTCGGCAGCGGCCACGTTGGCGAGGATCATGAATTCCTCGATCAGGCGGTGTGCATCGAGGCGATCTTTGTAGGCAACGGAGGTAACATGGCCATCATCCGCCAGAATGATCTTGCGTTCCGGCAGATCAAGATCGAGCGGCTGGCGCACAGCACGGGCGGATTTGGTGGTTTCATAGGCCGCATAAAGCGGGCGCAGAATCGTGTCGAGCAAGGGTTCGGTGCGGGGACCCGGGTTTCCGTCAATCGCGGACTGCACGTCCTCATAGGCCAATGAGGCGACAGACCGCATGATTGCGCGGGTGAAACGGTGGCTGATCTTGTGACCCTGCGCATCCAGAACCATGCAGACGGCAAGGCAGGCGCGGTCGACGTTTTCGTGCAAAGAACACAGATCGCCTGACAGAACATCGGGCAGCATCGGCACGACACGGTCGGGGAAATAGGTGGAATTGCCTCGTTTGCGCGCCTCGCGGTCAAGGGCGGAACCCGGGGTCACATAATGGGCAACGTCGGCGATGGCCACCCAGACGATATGGCCGCCGGAGTTTTTGGGGTTGGGATCGGGTGCCGCATAAACCGCGTCATCACGGTCGCGCGCATCGGACGGGTCGATCGTCACCAAGGGGACACCGCGCAGGTCCTCGCGCCCTTGCGGGCTCGCGGGCTGCGCGGCATCCGCTTGGGCAATCACTTCATCGGGGAATTGATCCGGGATGCCGTGCTGGTGGATGGCAATCAGGCTGACGGCACGCGGGCCGGTCGGGTCACCCAGCCGCGCGGTGATGCGTGCGGTTGGCAGGCCAAGGCGTTTGGGGCCGGCCTGTTCCGCCTCGACCAATTCGCCATCACGCGCATTCATGGTCAGATCAGGACCAACGCGCCATTCCTTGTCCTGCCCTTTGTCGATTGGCATGATGCGGCCGCCTTCGGCATTGCTGCGAAAGATGCCAAGGATTTTCAGCGGGTTCGCGCCGATCTTGCGGATCAGGCGCGCCTCATATGCGTGATCAGCGGCGGCAACCTGCGTCAGACGCGCGAGAATGCGGTCGCCTTCGGCCACGGGCGCATCACCCTTACGCGGCATGAACAGGATGCGCGGCGCTTCGCTTTCGCCTGTCCATTCCATCGGTCGGGCGAATTGGTCACCCGCTGGATCAGGCGGCAAAATCGCAAGAATGGACACTGGCGGCAGGGT
>JANNKX010000342.1:0-12464 GCA_031396505.1 Rhodobacterales bacterium | reverse complement strand
CCAAACCCCCGGAGGTCATCCAGCGGTTCGGGTCTTCAAACCCCAGGTATTGCGCAGCCCACATCTGGTGCTGGCCCACCTCGGTGCAGATATAGCGGTCCATCCCGCGTGTCAGCGCCTCCAGCCGCTCCAGCGCATATTGCGGCTTGATCACGGTTTTCGAGTTTTTGTAGGACAGGCATTTCACCGCCCGCCATTCGTTGATCTTGGCCCACCACCGGGGCAGGGCGCCTGTGTTGGTCTTGGACCCGCGCGCCTTCCATTGCCGCAGCACCTCGCGCAACACTTCGGTGACATCGCCCACGATCGGCACATCGACGTGGATCACCTTGTTGATGGATGACGGGTCGATATCGATATGGGCTTTGCGCGAACCGGGGCTGAAATCCTTGATCCGCCCCGTTATGCGGTCATCAAAGCGGGCTCCGACGTTGATCATCAGATCGCAGCCGTGCATGGCAAGATTGGCCTCGTACAACCCATGCATCCCCAGCATGCCGAGCCAGTTCGTGCCGGAGGCGGGGTAGGACCCAAGGCCCATCAACGTGGAGGTGATCGGGAAATCGGTGCCCGCCACCAGTTCGCGCAGCAGACGGCTCGCCTCGGGCCCCGAATTGACCACGCCGCCGCCGGTGTAGAACACCGGGCGTTCGGCGACCTCCATCATTTCGACCAGTCGCGCGATCTGGGCGGCATCGCCTGTGGTGCGCGGTTGGTAATGCGACACGCGGGTATCTTCCTTGGTCGTGTAATCGGCGGTGGCGAATTGCACGTCCTTGGGGATATCGACCAGAACCGGGCCGGGACGCCCTTTGGTTGCGACATGAAAGGCCTGATGCAGGGTTTCGGCCAGTTTGGCCGTGTCTTTCACCAGCCAGTTATGTTTGGTGCAGGGCCGGGTGATGCCCACTGTATCGGCCTCCTGGAACCCATCCGTGCCGATCATGAAGGTGGGCACCTGCCCGGTCAGCACAAGGATCGGGATACTGTCCATCAGCGCATCGGTCAGGCCGGTGACGGCATTGGTGGCACCGGGGCCGGAGGTGACCAGCGCCACGCCCACCTTGCCGGTTGACCGCGCATAGCCTTCGGCCATATGCACGGCCCCCTGTTCGTGGCGCACAAGGATGTGGCGGATATCGTTCTGCTGAAAAATCTCGTCATAGATCGGAAGGACGGCCCCACCGGGATAGCCAAAGACCACCTCGACACCCTGATCTTTCAGGGCTTGGACAACCATCTTCGCACCGGTCATTTGACGTGTCATTTTCGCTTTCTCCTTCGCGCAACAAAAAACCCCCGATTTTCAATCGGGGGCGCATGGGAACCTGAAAGGGTCAACCGTTACCGGCCCATGCGCTTTCTTCCTACGATGACAAGAATTAGGGACATTACCCGCTCCATCAGTTCTTCGCAGACAGTATGGGGGGATATGCAGGGCGTCAATCGGAATTGCAAACAGAAAATGTCGTCTGACGGTCGGTTTTTGGGTTTTTTGTTGCGGCAACGTGCCTCACAGGGAAACTTTGTGAAAGCATATGGTGGAATTGATGTGATTGCAGCGGGCACATGCAGTCCCGCTGCGACGAATCCACGCGTCATCCCAGTAGAAAAAGGTAAAGCCCGTATCCACCAAGCAAGGCGACCCCCGCGATGCGGGGAAAGCCACCGAGGATGATGGCAAGCACAACCAGCCCGCCAGCGGCCCCTGCGGCCTATGGCATGTCGATGGCAGCAAAACGCGGGTCTGCAGGGATGGGTGCGATCAGGGCAGTGACGCCGAGTATCCCGAAGATATTAAAGATGTTGGACCCGACGATATTGCCCACGGCGATCTCTGTGTGTTTGCGATAAGCGGCGATCACCGAGGTCGCAAGTTCCGGAAGCGACGTGCCCACCGCGACGATTGTCAGGCCGATCACGGCCTCGGATATGCCAAACTGACGGGCTATGATGATCGAGCTGTCGACCAGCAGTCTTGCGCCGATAACCAAAACCACAAGGCCACCCAGTGTATAAGCCCACGCCTTCCACTGCGGGGGAAGCGGGTCCGCGTTCACATCAGGCTCTTCTTTGCCGGTGACAAACGCAACGATCAGAAAAGCGATCAAGCCTGCCATCAAAATCAAGCCTTCGAGCCGCGATATTGATCCATTGACGAGCATGAGCCACAAAATACCCGTGGCCGCCAGCATAAAGCCAAAGTCACGCCACAGCTTTTTTACGGGAATGACCAAGGGTGCGATCAGGACCGAAATCCCAAGGATAAGCAGGATGTTGGCGATGTTGGACCCTACCACATTGCCGATGGCAATTGCTGGCTGACCTTCAAGGGCGGCTTGCAACGATACCAGCAATTCGGGCGCGGATGTGCCAAAACCAACGACGGTCAGGCCGATAACGATCGGGGACAGGCGAAAATGCCGGGCGACCCCGGTGGCACCCTTCACCAGAAACTCACCCCCGAAAAAAAGGGCCACAAGGCCCAGCGTGAAAAGCAGATAGGTCAAGATCGTCTCCGTCATTGGCGGTTTCAGCACGTCACATCGGGTTCGCCGTTGTGGTTGCAAGGGGCGGCGTGCGACTTTTCGTCCGGGTGCAGCCTTTGCGCCGCATGTCATCAAGGTGTTACATGACCGTTGGCACCTTGTGACTTGCGCGGTCTACGTGCTGCGTGCTGGTGGCTATTGTGCCGCCTGCTGCCCGCGCCCGACGCTGCGTCGGGGCCAGCCTGATGGAGCCACACATGAAAGATGCCGATATCCGCGCGCTGTCATTTGACGCTTACGACGAATTGAAGAACCCGCGTCCCGCTGAACAGGAATTTGACCGGGTGGTTGCCCGCGCGATGTCGCGGCGTGGCTTTCTAAGTGTGTTGGCCATGGGCTCGGCCGCAACGGCGATGGGCACATTGCTTGGCTCAGGATCGGCACAGGCGCAGGCCGCAGCCCCACGGTTTGCCTTCACGCCAATCCCGGTTGCAACCGATGCGACGGTGCATGTGCCCGAAGGATATTCCTGGCAGCCCGTTGTGCAATGGGGCCAGCCGCTGTTTTCGGACGCACCTGCGTTTGATCCGGCCACAGGTGTGACATCCGCGGGGCAGAACCGCG
Source organism: Rhodobacterales bacterium (assembly GCA_031396505.1). Taxonomy (GTDB): domain Bacteria; phylum Pseudomonadota; class Alphaproteobacteria; order Rhodobacterales; family Rhodobacteraceae; genus JAAFHS01. The sequence continues at coordinate 9,351 of JANNKX010000342.1, read as the reverse complement.
CATTTGGTGAAAACACCGACGGGATGGAGTTGTTCAACATCGGTGGCCGTCAGGTGATTGCTGTCAACCACGAATACGTGAATACCGAGTTCAACCTGCCAGGTCGCCCGGATGAGGGCATGCCGCAGAATGCCGACGACGTGGTACTGTTGCAAAACGCGCAAGGCGTGTCGGTGATGGAAGTGGCACAGGGTGCGGATGGCTGGTCTGTCGTGGTCGACAGCCCGTTCAATCGCCGCATCACCAATCTGACGCCGATGACAATTTCGGGGCCTGCGGCAGGGCATGATCTGCTGAAAACCGAGGCAGACCCGACCGGCACGCAAGTGTTGGGCACGATGAACAACTGCGGCGCGGGGCGCACGCCGTGGGGCACGTACCTGACCTGCGAAGAAAACTTCAACGGCTATTTCGGGTCGACGGATGCGGCACTTGCGATCGATCCGGCGTTTGAACGGTACGGCGTGGGTGTCGAAGGGCGCTATGCCTATGAAAAGTTCGATGCGCGCTTTGATCTGGCAAAAACCCCGAACGAGCCGAACCGCTTTGGCTATATCGTGGAAATCAATCCGGCTGATGCGGCATCCGTGCCGGTAAAACATACCGCACTTGGTCGTTTCAAGCATGAAAATGCGGCACTTGTGGTGGCGCGCGATGGCCGTGTCGTGGTCTATCTTGGCGATGATGAACGGGGCGAGTTCCTGTACAAGTGGGTCAGCCGCGACGCTTATGTGGTGGGTGGCGATACATCGACCTTGCTTGAGGCGGGCCAGCTTTATGCCGCCACATTTGCCGATGATCTGAGCGGGAAATGGGTTGCCCTGACCCCCGAGGCGACGGGCATGGATGCGGCGATGATCTGCATCCACACCCGGCAGGCGGCATCTGCAGTGGGGGCCACGACGATGGACCGCCCGGAATGGGTTGCCGTGAACCCTGTGGCGATCGAGGCTTATGTCGCGCTGACCAACAATTCCAACCGCGGTGTCAAGCCAAACGCAGGCGGCGACGAAACGCCCGTTGGCGGGCCAAACCCGCGTGCGGAAAACGAATATGGTCAGATCGTGCGCTGGTATCCGGCGGATGAAGATCATGCGTCGGACACCTTCACATGGGATATCTATGTTATGGCGGGCAATCCGACCGTGCATCAGGATGCCTATGCGGGGTCTGCCAACGTGAACGCGGGCAACATGTTCAATTCGCCCGATGGCATGATGTTCGATGCCAACGGGATGCTGTGGATCCAGACCGATGGTGACGACAGCAATGAAGGTGAGTTTGCAGGCCAAGGCAACAACCAGATGCTGGTGGGTGATCCGGCAACGGGGCAGATCGAGCGGTTCATGACCGGCCCACTTGGGTCCGAAGTGACCGGCTTTACCGTGTCGTCCGACCGCCGCACGATCTTTGTGGGTATCCAGCATCCGGGGGCAGGCTTCCCGGCCGAAGGCTTGCCGCGCTCGACAGTGATCGCGATCACCCGCGATGACGGCGCCGTCATCGCCTGATAGCGCAAGTGCAATAAACGGGACGCGCCCGGCAACGGGCGCGCCTTTGCATGCGCGCTCTACGCCGCCTTGTCTTTCAGGCGCTGCCCTACTGCAGCGAGGGCGCGTATCGCGGGCATGAATTCCAGCCCAAGTTCGGTCAGCCCATATTCGACGGACGGGGGCGAGGTGTCCATCACTGTCCGGTGCAGGATGCCGTGTTCCTCTAATTCGCGCAGGCGTTGGGTCAGCACCTTGGCCGATACCAGCGGGATATCAGCCCGAAGTTCGGAAAAGCGGCGCGGCCCGGACGAAAGATACCAGATGATGTTCGGCGTCCACGCCCCCCCGATAAAGGACATGCAGGTTGACAGCGCGCATGGCGGGTGGGGGGTGCGGTTCTTGCGGCGTTTCAGGGGCATCTTATCCTCGGGTTACCGGGAGGATACTGCATTCAGTCGGTTACTTCAAGTTGTCTGGTTACCAAAGGTTATCTTTTGGGTTAATCAGCAGTCCTGATGTTTCACAAGAAGGAAAGCTGCCATGAAACTTTACATCAAACCCGGAGCCTGTTCGATGGCGTCGCATATTGTGTTGGCGGAAATTGGTGGTGATTTCGCGGTTGAGGTCGTGGACACCGCGGCGGGCCTAACAGCATCGGGCGCGGATTTCGCTACAGTGAACCCCAAGGGCAAGGTGCCTGTGCTGGCGGTGGATGGCGAGATTCTGACCGAAGGCCCGGCGATCCTGCAGTTTCTGGGTGATCGGGCAGGGAATGATCGGCTGACCCCGGTTGGCGGCACGATGGCGCGGGCGCGGGTGAACGAGGTACTGAACTATACGGCGACCGAACTGCACATCGCCTTCAGCCCGCTGTTCAATCCGATTGCAAGTGATGCTGCCAAAGCTGACGCGCGCACCACGGTGACAGCGAAACTCGGCTGGCTGGAAGCTCGGCTGGCGGATGGGCGCGTCCATCTGACGGGCGCGGATTTTACCATTGCGGATGCCTATGCCTTTGTGGTGGCAAACTGGGCCAATTTCACCGGCATCACGCTGGAACGCTGGCCGAATCTGCAGGCTTTCATGGCGCGGGTGGCCGCCCGCCCATCCGTACAGCGCGTTCTGCGTGCCGAAGGCTTGGCTGCATAAAGACAGGAGTGCCCTTAGATGACCCACCAAGAATTCGACGCCGTGATCCCGGTTCTGCAGACTTATTTCGATGGTTTGTATCATTCGGACACGGGGCGCTTGCGGCAAGTGTTTCATCCCAAAGCGCAATATGTTTCGGTGACGGAGGGCACGTTTCTTTACCGCGACATGGCCGACTACTTTGCGGTCGTCGATGCGCGCCCCTCGCCTGCCTCGCGCGGCGAGGGGCGGCGCGATGAGATCGTGTCGATTGAATTTGCAGGGCCGGTGACGGCACGGGCCGTGCTGCATTGTGCGATCGGCACAAAATTCTTCACCGATTACCTGACGCTGATCAAACTGGACGGTCGCTGGCAGGTGATTTCCAAAGTGTTCCATTTTGTCGAGGAGGCCTGAGATGCCTTACGTCAACATCAAGATCACCCGCGAGAGTGCCACACCGGAACAAAAGGCCGCGTTGATTCACGGTGTCACCGACCTGCTGGTGCGGGTGCTGAACAAATCGCCCGCCACCACCTTTGTCGTCATCGACGAGGTGGCGATGGAGGATTGGGGCATCGGCGGCCTGCCGGTTGAAGCGTATCGTGCCAGTTTGCGGGCGGGTCATGATGTCTGACCCTATGCGCGATGGGCTATGGATGCTGGCGGCGGGGGCGGGGGTTCCCGTGCTCGCCGGGCTGAATGCAGCCTTGGGCCAGCGGATCGGATCCCCCCTTGCCGCGGCTGTGGTCTTGTTCGGCGTGGCCGTGGTGGTGACGGCAATGGCCCTGATCCTGTCGGGAGGCACAGGGGTGCTGCGGACGGTTCTGGCGCAACCAAAAGCGTTGTTTCTGGGTGGCGTCTTGATCGCGTTCTATGTGGTTTCGATCACGACCGTCGCGCCGCGTTTTGGTCTTGGAAATGCGGTGTTGTTTGTCCTTTTGGGCCAGATCGTGTCGTCTGCCGTGATTGACCAGTTTGGGCTGACGGGCCTCGCAGCAAGGCCAGTGTCGGCCACGCGACTATTGGGATTGGGATTGATGGCTGCGGGCGTCATCCTAAGCCAGAAGGGTCAGGGCTGGACCTGAGGGGGGCCGATCAAATCCCAACGGTTGCCAAACGGGTCGCGCCAGACGGCGACGGTGCCGTACGGTTCATGGCGCGGCTTTTCTTCAAACGTGACGCCTGCGGTGAGCATCCGGGCATGGTCGCGCGCAAAGTCATCGGTCTTGAGAAACAGCCAGACCCGCCCGCCGCCTTGCGCCCCGATCACCGCGCGCTGTGCGTCGTTTTCGGCCCTGCCAAGCACGATCAGCGGGCCACCACCCGGTGCTTGCACCGTGATCCAGCGTTTGTGCCCTTGGTCGACATCATCGATCAGGTGAAACCCCAGTTTACCCACGTAGAACGCAAGACCTGCATCATAGTCGGGTACCACCAGCGTGAATGCTGCGACGCGCATCAGTCTTTGGCGGCGCGCGTGTCGGGCAAATTGATGCGTGCCACTTGTTCAGCGATCGGGTCAACCGAAAGGGGATGTAGTTCGGCGCGGTGATCGGCCTGGTCACCAAGGTTTTGCCAGCGGCCACCCTTATAAATTTCGAGCGCGGAGAAGCCTGCCTTGTAACCCATCTTGCGACTGCCGGGCACCCAATAGCCCAGATAGACATAGGGCAAACCCGCCTCGCGCGCGATGGCGATGTGGTCAAGGATGATATGGGTGCCAAAGCTGCGTTCGGATTGGTCGGGATCATAGAACGAATAGACAAGGCTGAGCCCGTCATCGAACACATCGGTCAGGCACACGGCACCAAGCGTGCTGGTACCATCCGGCATCGGGCGGGTGTATTCGATCACGCGGCTTTTCACAGGTGTCTCTTCGATCATTGCGGCGAATTCGAAGATATCCATATCGGCCATGCCGCCATCGGCGTGACGCGCATCCAGATAGCGCCGAAACAGGCTGAACTGATCTTCGGTCGCCCAAGGCGACGTGGCATTGCGCACCATGTCGGCATTGCGTTTGGTGATCTTGCGATGCGTGCGTGCGGGTTCGAAGTCCGCCACGCGGATGCGCGCGGACATGCAGGCCGAACATTCAGCGCAGGACGGGCGATAAAGCACGTTCTGGCTGCGCCGGAAACCCTGCTTGGACAAGGTATCATTCAAGCGTTGCGCGTGGTCACCCTGCAGGGCTGTGAACAATTTCCGTTCCATCCGCCCCTCAAGGTAGGGGCAGGGCTGCGGAGCCGTCACATAAAACTGCGGTGCGATGGGAAGCGTGTGGCGCATGGTGACGCCAAATTGAACAGGTCGCCCTGCCTTGGCAAGTGGAAATGGCATAGCCCTCGGTTGCATGCGGGCCTATTCCGTTCAGCCGAAACCCTGAAACAATGGGCCCCGCGCTGCTTGCGGGGCCTTTATGTTGCCTGACGGCGATCAGTATTCGCCGGTTTTGGTGACATCTGGCGGGGTGTTTGCGTCCTGTTCACGATTGGAACGGGCGCGATCGTCCATGAAGTTGTCAAACTCTGACTTGTCTTTGGCGTCGCGCAGACGCTGCAGAAAGCTTTCAAAGGCGGTTTGTTCTTCTTCAAGACGGCGCAGCGTATCGGCCTTGTAGGCGTCGAAGGCCGTATTGCCGGATGATCCGAAGGTCATGCGGTGGTCACGCCCGCGGCCCCATGAATGGGTTTCGTGGCGGCGATTTGCACAGGATTGATTGAACATTTTCTTTCCCCAGATCATGTAGGCCAACAGGGCGAGCCCCACCGGCCAAAAAACGATGAAGCCAAGGACCATCGCAATGATCCATGCCTTGCGGCCCCGCGCATCGAGCCAATCCTCGCTGCGGCGAAACCAGTTGCGTCCATCGCGCCCGGAAATGGCGGCTGAAGGGTCTGCTTGATACATGGCGCACTCCGATTATTGATCCATGTGAATATATTTAACATGAGGCAAGATGCGCTTGGTTGGGGCGGTGTGCAAGGGGTATGTTAAGTTATTTTACATAGGCCGCACCAGCCAATCCTAATGCCCTGATTCGAAACTTCATTTTTCTGCTTATGGCGGTTCGATTGGCAGGCTTGGCTGCGATGCTTACCGGATAATGGCGGTTGAGGCGCTTGCCAATGACATGCAATGATCGCAATCTTGCGGCATGAAGTCTTTGGTCGCACAGATGGCGCGCTGCCCGATTGCCTATGATGCGCAAATGGCGTCGGACATGCGCGAAACTTTTGCTGATCTTGCACCGGAATTGCGCGACCTGCTTGGCAATGCAGCGGCATGCAGCCCGTATCTGACGGACTTGATGCGCAAGGAATGCGCGTGGCTGCGCGCGGCGCTTGCGGCCGATCCGGGTGATGTTGTTCCTGGTATAGTGGCTCTGCTACCCGGTATTGGCCGCGACGAACTGGGGCCTGCATTGAGACAGGCAAAGCGGCGGGTGGCGCTTTACACGGCGCTGGCCGATCTTTCGGGTGTCTGGGCATTGGAGGCTGTGACGGCGGCCCTGACGCAGTTTGCCGATTGTGCAGTGCAGCGGGCGATCGTGGTGTTGGTCGGCGATGAAATCCAGCGCGGAAAGCTGCCGGGTGCCCATCCCGATGATGCCGTGCATGGGGCCGGAATGGTGGTGCTTGCCATGGGCAAGATGGGGGCGGGCGAGTTGAACTATTCGTCCGACATCGACTTGATCTGTTTGTTCGACGAAAGCCGCTATGTGGGCGCAAAGGATGATGCGCGTGCGGCATTCATCCGGGTGACGCGGCGCATGACGGCGATGTTGTCGGATATCACCGATCATGGTTATGTTTTTCGCACGGATTTGCGGCTGCGTCCGGATGCAGCTGTGACGCCGGTGTGTATTTCGATGGCGGCTGCCGAAAGCTATTACGAAAGCGTTGGGCGCACGTGGGAGCGGGCGGCGTTCATCAAAGCGCGCCCTTGTGGTGGCGATGTGGCGGCGGGGGCATTGTTCTTGAAAACGCTGGTGCCATTTGTCTGGCGCAAGCATCTGGATTTCGCGGCGATCCAGGATGCCCATGACATGCGGCTGCGTATCCGTGATCATCGCGGGCTACGTGGTATTGCTGTCGAGGGGCATGACCTGAAGCTTGGGCTTGGCGGCATCCGCGATATCGAGTACTTTACCCAGACACGGCAGTTGTTTGCAGGTGGGCGCGATCCGGATTTGCGGGATCGCACGACGATTGGCGGGTTGGCGCGGCTGGCTGAAAAGGGGTGGGTGCCACCTGATACGGCAGCAACCTTGACGCGCCATTACCGCGATCACCGCGAACTGGAACACCGCCTGCAGATGGTTGGTGACGCGCAGACCCATACGATGCCGACATCACCTGGCGAAATTGCCCGTATTGCAGCCTTTTGTGGCCAATCCGAAAGGGACTTCCGCCAGGGTTTGCTTGCGCGTTTGCACGCGGTTGATGCGCTGACGGATGATTTCTTCACGCCCGGCCCGGTGATAGGGGAAAACGTCACTTTGTCGGACAAAGCACGGGCGATCGTCAAAGGCTGGACGTCCTATCCTGCCTTGCGGTCTGAACGTGCGCAGGCAAGTTTTCGGCGGCTGCGTCCGGCGCTGTTGCAACGCCTTTCCAGAACGGCCAACGCGGATGAGGCGCTGGTGGCATTGGACGGATTTCTGGCGGGTCTGCCTGCGGGGGTGCAATTGTTTGCGCTGTTTGAAGCCAATTCCAGCCTTGTTGATCTGATCATCGACATTGCGGCCACGGCACCCGAACTCGCGCGGTATCTGTCGCGCAATGCGCGCGTGCTGGATGCGGTGATCGGCGGCAGCTTTTTTGATGACTGGCCGGGGCAGGTCGGATTGTCGGGGCAAGCGGCGCGCAAGATGGCAGAGGCGCCGGACTATGAGACAAAGCTGATTGGGCTGCGTGTATGGCAAAAGGAATGGCACTTTCGCATCGGCGTGCATCACCTGCGCGGGCTAATCGATGCGGATGAGGCTGCACGGCAATACGCCGATCTGGCGGGTGCAACGCTGACGACACTGTTTCCTGTCGTGGTGGCCGATTTTGCGCGCAAGCACGGCCCGATGCCGGGACGGGGTGCGGTGCTGGTGGGAATGGGGAGTCTGGGGGCAGGCACCTTGAATGCGGGGTCGGATCTTGATCTGATTGTGATCTATGATGCGATGGCGGAAGAGATGTCAGATGGGCCCAAGCCTTTGGCGACGCGCCCGTATTTTGCGCGGCTTACGCAGGCACTTGTGACCGCAATCACCGCGGCCATGGCGGAAGGGCGGCTGTACGAAGTGGACATGCGCTTGCGCCCATCCGGGCGACAGGGGCCTGTGGCAACAGGATGGCAGTCATTTTGCGCCTATCAGGAAACCGAGGCATGGACGTGGGAACACCTTGCCCTGACGCGGGCAAGGGTGATGGCCGGGGACACAAGCCTTGCGACAGATTTCGAGACCTTTCGCCGCGCCCTGATCACACAAAAGGGCAAGGCTGCGAAGGTTCGCGGCGATGTAGCCGCGATGCGCCGGCGGCTGGCAGATGTGCATTCTCTGCCGGAGCGGTTTGAGGTGAAGAACGGGCCAGGGCGATTGTTGGACATTGATCTTGCGGCGCAGATGCTGGCGATGATGTCGGGATCTGCGGTAAGGGCGACGGCGGCGCAGTTGCGGGACGCAGCAGAGCAAGGCACGATATCGCTGCAAGACGCCGAAAAGCTGCTTGTGGCACATGGGTTGTTCTGGAACATGCAGGCGGGATTGCGATTGTTATCAGCCTCTGCCGGGAATTTGGGTAAGGGTGCGATGGACTTTTTGCTACGCCAAACCGGCTATGCCAGCGCGGCGGCACTTTCCGGGGCGCTTGATTCGGCGGCTGAACAAGCGCAATCAATCATTGATGCCCTGATGGGGCGAAAGGGCGTAGATGATGCAGATGGTTGAGGCCGATCCGAAGGGATTGATCCGGGAAAGCTACGCTATCGACGGCATCACATTAGGCGAATGCAAATCAATCTTCATCGACTGGGCGTTAAGCCTTGGTGCGGATATCGCCGTGCCTGCGGCCCTGCAAGCGGTGATTATGCATTACGCGACAGACCGTCCCACGCATCCGATGAGCCTGGTCTTGCACGATGGACTGGCAGCCCCTGAAGCCCCGCGCCGCCGTGGCGGGCGGGCGGGGCGCATTTCCGGGTGATCCGACTTAACGCAGGGCGGCGGCCTCGGCGGCGAGGGCCGTGATGGCGGCCCAGTCGCCGCGCGCCATCGCCTCTTTGGGTGCCACCCAACTGCCCCCCACGCACAGGATATTGGCCAGAGCCAGATAGTCGCGCGTGTTTTTCAGGCTGATGCCGCCCGTGGGGCAGAACTTGACTTGCGGAATGGGCGACCCGATGGATTTCAGATAAGTCGCCCCGCCGGCCTGTTCTGCCGGAAAGAACTTTTGCACCGTATAGCCCTTTTCCAGCAGCGCCATGATTTCGCTGGCCGTGGCCGCACCGGGCAACAAGGGCAGATCGTACTCGGCGCAGGCATCAAGAAGGCGGTCGGTCGCCCCCGGTGACACGCCGAATGTCGCCCCCGCCGCCTTGGCGGCCTTTACATCGGCAGAGGTCAGCAGCGTGCCCGCCCCCACGACGGCTGGCGGTCTTGCTGACGCTCCTTCGAACGGTGTCGGTTACGTTCGCCGTGACGGGGCATGGTCCCAATCGGCTTGGGGATACC
>JANNKX010000321.1:0-2618 GCA_031396505.1 Rhodobacterales bacterium | reverse complement strand
GCCGGAAAGCGGCGTGTCCAGTCTGCGACAACAGCGCGGGACGCCTCAAAATGGAACTGCATGCCGTATGTGGCACGCCGAATCCTGTAGCATTGCTGGGCCGCTACATGCGCGGTGGCAAGCAGCGTGGCCTGGGCAGGCAGGGTGAACGTATCGCTGTGCCACTGAAAAATCGGAAATTGCGCGTCGACATCGGCCATCACCGGATCAGTCCGGCCTGCATCAGTCAGGGTGACATCGCACCAGCCAAATTCGGGTGCTGTCCCGATCTGGTTGTGCGCGCCATAGGCCCGCGCCAAGACCTGCGCGCCAAGGCAGATGCCCAGCACAGGTTTTCCTGCATCAGTGTAGGCAGCCATCAGGTGGGCGAGGGCGGGCAGGTACGGATGGGTGTCATCGGCGCACGCGTTCTGTTCACCGCCAAAGACCACCAGCGCGTCGGCATCATGCGCAACTGGCAGGCAATTGTCAGCCCATGGTTTCCACAGATCAATCATGGCGGCTGCCTCGTGCAGGGCGACGCCGACCTGTCCATGATGCGTCACTTGCGTATTCTCAACGATGGCGACGCGCATCAATTTCCCCGATTTGGTGATGGTGGCACAATATGCAGGGTGTTTGCCTGTGCAAGGGGCAATTGGCACTTGTCATCGCGGGCGGCGCATGGGAATGGGACGCGGCAACACAGACCCACTCCAAGGAGACCCCGATGGAGATTCGTGAAGCATTTACCTTTGATGATGTTCTGCTGGTGCCTGCCGCAAGTGCGGTGCTGCCAAGTGATGCCGATACGTCCACATTCGTGACAAAGGCGATCCGGATGAACATTCCGCTGCTGTCATCGGCCATGGATACGGTGACCGAAGGGCGCATGGCGATTGCGATGGCGCAGGCGGGCGGGATCGGGGTCATTCACCGCAATCTGGACACCGAAGCGCAAGCCAATGAAGTGCGGCGGGTCAAACGGTTTGAATCCGGGATCGTGTACGCGCCAATCACCTTGACGCCGGATCAGACGCTGGCGGACGCCAAGGTTTTGATGGAACGATATGCGGTGACGGGCTTTCCGGTGGTGGACGCGATGGGCCGGGTGATGGGGATCGTGACCAACCGCGACATGCGCTTTGCAAGCGATGACAAGACGCCGGTGCGGGTGATGATGACGTCGGAGAACCTGGCACTGTTGCACGAACCGGTGGACCGGGATGCGGCGATTTCCCTGATGAAGGCGCGGCGGATTGAAAAGCTGCTCGTGACGGACGGGGCGGGCAAGCTGACCGGGTTGCTGACGTTAAAAGACAGCGAGAAAAGCGTTTTGAACCCGCATGCCTGCAAGGATGCGATGGGCCGGTTGCGGGTGGCTGCGGCCTCCACTGTGGGGGATGCGGGGTTTGAACGCTCGGCCGCGTTGATTGATGCTGGCGTCGATATGGTGGTGATTGATACCGCACATGGGCACTCCGAAGGGGTGGCGCGCGCGGTGGAACGGATCAAGCGGCTGTCGAATACAGTGCAGGTGGTGGCGGGGAACGTGGCCACTGCGAGCGCGACACGGGCGTTGATTGATGCAGGCGCGGATGCGGTCAAGGTCGGCATTGGGCCGGGGTCGATTTGCACGACGCGGATCGTGGCGGGGGTGGGGGTGCCGCAACTGACGGCGATCATGGATGCGGCGGGCGTTGCGGGCGATATTCCGGTGATCGCGGATGGCGGGATCAAGTATTCCGGCGATTTTGCCAAGGCGATTGCGGCGGGCGCATCTTGCGCGATGGTTGGCAGCGCGATTGCCGGCACGGACGAGGCGCCGGGCGAGATGATTCTGTACAACGGGCGGTCGTACAAATCCTATCGCGGCATGGGATCGCTGGGCGCGATGGCGCGGGGGTCGGCGGATCGGTATTTCCAGAAGGACGCGGCGTCGGACAAGCTGGTGCCGGAAGGGATCGAGGGGCAGGTGCCCTACAAGGGATCGGTGACGGCAGTTCTGCATCAGATGGTGGGCGGCTTGCGCGCGGCAATGGGATACACCGGTAACGGCACGATTGTGGCGATGCGCAGCAGTTGCACCTTTGTGCGTATCACCGGTGCGGGCCTGAAGGAAAGCCATGTGCATGATGTTCAAATCACGCGGGAAAGCCCTAACTACCGGGTTGGTTAGCGTTATCATGATCTTGCACGGCGATCCTGAGCAATGACACCGGGTGCGCGGCTTGCGGCAGGGATCGATGCGCTGGATCGCATTCTGGCTGGTGCGCCAGCCGAACACGCGTTGACGCAGTGGGGTCGGACCAGCCGGTTCGCCGGATCAGGGGACCGTGCCGCCGTGCGCGACATCGTGTTTGATGCGCTTCGCTGCAAACGCAGCTACGCCGCACTTGGTGGCGGGATGACGGGCCGCGGATTGGTTCTGGGAGGTTTGCGCGCGCGCGGTCAGGACGAGGCGATTTTTTCGGGCGAAGGCCATGCGCCTGCACGCGTCACGCCGGAAGATGATGGTCGCACACCCACGGGCGTAGAGGCGTTCGATTGCCCGGATTGGCTGCTGCCTGCCCTTTCAGAAAGCCTTGGCGCAGACCTGCCGGCCATAATGGACGCAATGCGGGTGCGCGCCGCTTCGT
>JANNKX010000276.1:0-3638 GCA_031396505.1 Rhodobacterales bacterium | reverse complement strand
CCTTAGTTATTATGGAAAAGCAAGCGGATGCCGCAAAGAAGTTGGTTGCCCAGTGTGAAGATGCTTATCGGATTACCACATCAAAGGGACTTGCTGGCGCGTTTGAGGCTCGTGCAACGAAGCTGACTAGAGCGGCTTGGGCTTGGGTTACTGGACTTGCAATTGCGCTTTTTTGCATATTTTTGATTGGGGTTTATCGATTTTCGGCACTTAAGGACTTGATGATGGAGAACATGTCGGATGCGATAATTTCTATTAACGTAATACTCAGTATCTTGAGTATTGGAGCGCCTGTTTGGTTTGCATGGTTATCGACCAAGCAAATAGGTCAGAATTTTAGACTTGCGGAGGATTATGCTTTTAAAGCATCTGTGGCAAAAGCTTACGAAGGTTATCGCCGCGAAGCAGCTAGTCTTGATCCATTGTTTGAACAACGTCTGTTTGGATCAGCGCTCACGAGACTTGAAGAAGCCCCAATCCGACTGGTCGAAGCGCGATCATTTAGTAGCCCACTACATGAGTTTATTAGCAACGACGAAATTAAGAAGGCGTTTGATACTATTCCAGCTTTCAAAGAAAAGGTAATTGAATTGGTCAATGAGGCTAAGATGGCTTCAGGCATAGCCAGCGCGGGTTTGATTGCTGCAGTTACTGGAAAGTCGGAGAAGAAGAAGGAAAATAATGTTGAGTAGATTGCAGATTTACGCACGAGCAGCGCTTGCAATAGGGTCGTTCGTCGTTCACTAAAAACGCTCCACTGGAGCGTTTTCCGGGCGTGAACGGCCCCCTTGCATCCGCCCCCCCATCCCCCTATCCCTTCCCCCGAACCACCACAGGGGACCGATCCCATGATCCAGAACATCGCCATCCTCGGCGCATCCGGCTATACCGGGGCAGAGTTGGCGCGGCTGTTGGCTTTGCACCCGTCGATGCGGATCGGCGCACTCAGTGCGGATCGCAAGGCGGGGATGGCGATGGCGGATGTGTTTCCGTTCCTGCGGCACCTGGCCCTGCCCATCTTGCAAAAGATTGACGAGATTGACTTTTCCGGGATCGATCTGTGCTTTTGCGCGCTGCCGCATGCCACCACGCAAGCGGTGATCAAGGCGCTGCCCCGGACCCTGAAAATCGTCGATCTGTCGGCGGATTTCAGGTTGCGCGACCCCGCCGAATACGAAAAATGGTATGGCCAGCCGCACGCAGCACCCGATTTACAGCGCGAAGCTGTCTATGGCCTGACCGAATTTTACCGCGATGAAATTCGCACCGCGCGGTTGGTGGCGGGTACGGGGTGCAATGCCGCCGCCGGGCAGTTTGCGCTGCTGCCGTTGATTGCGGATGGGGTGATTGATCTGGATACGATCCTGATTGATTTGAAGGCGGGGGTTTCGGGGGCAGGGCGGTCACTCAAGGAGAATCTTTTGCATGCGGAGCTTTCGGGCGGCACGCACACCTATTCCGCCGGGGGCAAGCACCGGCATCTGGGCGAGTTCGATCAGGAATTCTCACGCGCGGCAGGCCGCCCGGTGCAGGTGCAGTTCACGCCGCATCTGTTGCCGATGAACCGGGGCATCCTCACCACGGTCTATGTGCAGGGGGACGCGGGTGCGGTGCACGCAAGCCTTGCCGGGCGCTATGCGGCAGAGCCGTTCATCGAGGTGCTACCCTTTGGCGCACTGCCCTCGACACGCGATATCGCAGGCTCCAACTATTGCCATATCGGTGTAATTGGTGACCGGATAGCGGGGCGGGCTGTGGTGGTATCGGTGCTGGACAATCTGACCAAGGGATCATCGGGGCAGGCGATCCAGAACGCGAACCTGATGCTGGGGATTGATGAAGGGGCGGGGCTGATGGGCGCGCCGATATTCCCATGAGAGGGCTGAAGAAAACGCGGCGCATTCAGGTGATCGTGCTGGCGGTGGCGGCATTGGCGCTGTCGACGGGGCTGATTGGCGATGCGATGCGGGACGGGATCAATTTTTTCCGCGCGCCGACACAGGTGATGGAAGACCCGCCGGGAGCGGGCGAGGTATTTCGTCTGGGCGGGCTGGTGGAGGAGGGATCGCTGGTGCGCGGGCAGGGGGAAACGGTGACGTTCACCGTGACAGACGGCGGGGCGGTGGTGCCTGTGCGCTATACCGGCGTGCTACCGGACCTGTTCGGCGAAGGGCAAGGGATGGTGGCGCTTGGGTCGATGGCGGGGGAGACGTTCATCGCGACCGAAGTGCTGGCGAAACATGATGAGACATATATGCCGGCCGAAGTGATCGACGCGCTGAAGGCGCAGGGCGTGTACAAACCGGAAAGCTGAGCGCGCGCGGGGTTACCAAGCCATTAACCCGATTGCGGCGATTTTAGGCCCCTGTTCATACGCGGGGCCAAGATGCTGTCAGTCACCGAAATTGCCAAGGAAATCGTCGCGCGCGAGGGCGGCTTTGTGAATGATCCGGACGATCCGGGTGGTGCCACGAAACACGGGGTGACGATTGGCACGCTGCGCCGGTTGGGGATTGATCTGACGGGCGACAGCTTGGTGGATGTGGCGGATGTGCGGGCGCTGACGACGGCGCAGGCGGAGGGTATTTTCGTCGAATACTACTTCCGGCGTCCGGGTCTGGGGGGCTTGCCGGACGTGCTGCAGGCATCGGTGTTCGATATGTATGTCAACGCGGGCAGCAATGCGGTCAAGGTGCTGCAGCGGCTGCTGGCGGACATGGGTTTTGCCTGCACGGCAGATGGGGTGATCGGGCTGCAGACGCTGCGCGCGGCGGCGATGGCGGCGGATGCGGCGCCGGGGCATCTGGGCGATGCCTATGCGATCGCGCGGCGGAACTATTACTACAAGCTGGGCGATGCGCGCCCGGCGAGCCGGAAGTATGCGCGCCGCAAGGATGGTGGTAAGGGCGGCTGGATCACGCGGGCAGAAGAATTCATGGCGCAGCCGTACCATCTGACGCAGGCGCAACACAGCGCGCGGGTGGCAGCATGGGGGTGATCGGGGCGCTGTTGGGGGCGGACAAGACCATTGCCGCCGTTGGGGATGCGGCGCGCGGGGTGGCGGAGGTATTTACGCCATCAGCGACGCGGCGGATGGAACTGTCGGCCGAGGCGCAGATGGCAGCCTTGCGCCAGTTGGGCGCGGAGTACCAATTGGCCCCGCAGGGGTGGTTTGACCGGTTTGTAAACGGGATCAACCGCTTGCCACGCCCGATGATGGCCTTTGGCACGCTGGGGCTGTTTGTCTATGCGATGATCGATCCGGAAAGTTTTGCGCGCCGGATGGTCGGGTTGAATGCGGTGCCGGAGCCGTTGTGGTGGCTGCTGGGGGCGATTGTCGGGTTCTACTTCGGCGCGCGCGAGGCGCATTACTTCCGCGCACGGCCCGTGGATGCGCAGGGCGCGCCTGTGGGTGAACCCACAACGGCGCGCGACGCGGATGATAATCCGGCGCTGCGGGACTGGCAGGGCGCGCGATAAGCGGCCCCACCATTGACCTGTCTGCGTGCCTCTGGCATCCCCGCTGGTGCAAGACAGGAAATGACAATGAACCTCTTTACCGATCTGCGCGCCATTGTGGTGGCCGCTGTGCAGGACCTGCAAAGCGAAGGCGCTTTGCCCGGCGGGCTTGATCTGAC
>JANNKX010000257.1:0-2934 GCA_031396505.1 Rhodobacterales bacterium | reverse complement strand
GGCCCATGCGCTGCCCATTCTGCGGCAATATCGATACCCATGTGAAAGACTCGCGTCCGGCGGAAGACCATGTCGCCATCCGGCGGCGGCGGTTCTGCCCGGCCTGTGGGGGGCGTTTCACGACCTATGAACGTGTGCAGTTGCGCGATCTGATTGTGGTCAAATCATCGGGCAAGCGCGAGGATTTCGACCGTACCAAACTGGAACGCTCGATCCGCATCGCGATGCAGAAACGCCCGATTGATCCGGAACGCATCGATCAGATGATCAGCGGAATCGTGCGCAGGCTGGAAAGCCTTGGCGATACCGACATCTCGTCCAAGGTGATTGGCGAGATCGTGATAGAAAGCCTGGCGCGGATCGACACCGTGGCCTATGTGCGGTTCGCGAGCGTTTACAAGAACTTCCAGGCGGCAGATGACTTTGACCGCTTCGTATCCGAGCTTCGCCCCGGCGGCGCTGCGGAAGAGTGACCGACGATGACCACATGCGCCATGCCCTCGTGCTTGCGGCACGGGGGCTTGGTCGTGCGTGGCCGAACCCATCGGTCGGCTGTGTGATCGTGCAAGGCAACCGGATCGTCGGGCGCGGATTTACGCAACCCGGTGGGCGGCCGCATGCGGAACAGGTGGCACTTGCGCAGGCGGGCGATGCGGCGCGGGGGGCGACAGTTTACGTGACACTGGAGCCTTGCGCGCATCACGGCCAGACGCCGCCCTGTGCGGATGCGCTGATCGCGGCGGGGGTGGCGGGGGTGGTGACGGCGATCACGGACCCCGATGCCCGCGTGGCGGGGCAGGGGCATGCGATGCTGCGCGCGGCGGGGATTGCGGTAACGGAAGGCGTTCTGGCGGACGGTGCGCGCGAGATCACAGCCGGGTTTTTGAAACGGGTGACACAGGGATTGCCGTTTGTGACGCTGAAGCTGGCCACGACGCTGGACGGGCGCACGGCGACGGCCACAGGCGAAAGCCGCTGGATCACGGGGCCTGACGCGCGGCGCATGGTGCACGCGCTGCGCCTGTCGCATGATGCCGTGCTGATCGGCGCAGGCACGGCGGTGGCGGATGATCCGGACCTGACGGTGCGGGATATCGGGGCTGGGCATCAACCCGTGCGCATCGTGATGGACAGCGGATTGCGCACACCGCTGACCAGCCGTCTGGCGCGCACGGCGCACGAAACCCCGGTCTGGATGATCCACGGCAGCACGGCATTGCCATCCGCCATTGCCGCATGGCAACAGGCAGGCGCGCGCATGATCGCCGCAGGCGAGCAGCCGACCGCGCCTGCCGCCTTGCGTGCGCTGGCGGATACAGGCCTGACGCGCATCCTGTGCGAAGGGGGAGCGACGCTGGCCGCAAGCCTGTTGCGCGCAGGGCTTGTGGATCAGCTGGCCCTGTTCACGGCCGGGGTGGCCTTTGGGGCCGACGGGCATCCTGCCCTTGGCCCCTGCGGCCTGACCTCCCTGCAAGATGCGCCGCGCATGGATTTGCGCGACCTGCGCCGGGTCGGGGGCGATACATTCAGTCTTTGGACGGTGCGCTGACGGGCTTTGGTGCCTCGTCCCATTCCCCAACCAGAATGCGGTTTGCATCCCCCGCCGGGTCATCGAACTGTTGCGTTTTCATCGCCCAGATGAAGGCCGCGAGCCCGATCCCGCCAAGGATCAGCGACACCGGGATCAGGATCGTCAAAATCTCCATTATTTCACCCGGAGTGCGTTCAACGATACCGTGATCGATGACAGGGACATCGCCGCCGCCGCCGCCGCCAGTGGTGTCGCCAGCCCTGCCAGCGCCAAGGGCACGGCCACCACGTTATACCCGCCCGAAATCACGAAATTCTCGATCATCCGCCGCCTTGCCTTTCCCGCGATGCGCAGCGCATCCGCGATCCCCGCCATATCCTGCCCCAGCAGCACGATATCCGATGCCACCCGTGCCGCATCCAGCGCGGACGCGGGCGAGATCGACACATGCGCCCCCGCCAGTGCCGTTGTATCGTTCAAACCGTCCCCCACCATCAACACCTTATGCCCCGCTGCCGTCAGGGCCGCCACCGCCGCCGCCTTGCCCTCGGGCCGCATGCCCGCATGCCATTCGGCAACACCCAGCCGGGCCGCCATCGCCCCCACGGCCCCCGCCGCATCACCCGACAGGATCAGAACCCGCAACCCCCGCCCCTGCAGCGTCGTGATCAACACATCCGCACCGGGCCGCATCGCATCGTCAAAGCAGAACGCATGTGTCGCCGTGCCGATCTGCAGATAGGTCGCCGTCCGGTCGACCGCATCCGCGCCGCACCAATCCGCCCGGCCCAGCCGCACGGGTGCGCCTTGCCAGATGCCATCCACCCCCGCACCCGGCACTTCGCGCAGATGCGTGATCCGCGCCGGGGACATGCCCATCCCGCGCACTGCCGCTGCCAGCGCCTGCCCCAAGGGATGCGCCGTGCCCTCGGCCAGTGCCAGCGCGACTGCCAGCACCTCCGCCGAATGCGCCTCCAACCCCACAACTGCGGGCCGCCCCATCGTCAGCGTGCCGGTCTTGTCAAAGATGACCGTGTCGACCTCGGCCAGCCGTTCCAGCGCCGTGCCGTTCTTGACCAGCAGCCCCATGCGGAACAGCCGCCCGCTGGCCGCCGTCACCACCGCAGGCACCGCCAATCCCAAGGCACAAGGGCAGGTGATGATCAGAACCGCCGCCGAGATGTTGACGGCAAAACGCAGATCGCCCCCCGTCTGCCACATCCAGAACCCGAAGGCACTGAATGACAGGATATGCACCAGCGGCGAATACAGCCGTGCCGCCCGGTCCGCGAGCGACCGCATCGCCCCCTTGGCACTTTCCGCTACCGCCACCAGATCGGCCATCCGGTGCAAGGAACTGTCCCGCCCTGCCGCCGTCACCCGCACGGTCAGCACGCCTGTCA
>JANNKX010000316.1:0-9815 GCA_031396505.1 Rhodobacterales bacterium | reverse complement strand
AAAGGCTGCCGTAAAATCACGCACCCGGCGATGGCCGGCGGGTCCCGCAGCAGGGTGGGTGGGTGAAACCCACGCGGATTTCGCGATTTTGGCATTTCGGAAAGGAAGGAAGACGTGGGTTTCACCCACCCTACGCTTGCTTTGATACCCGCGCCGTAACCACGGTTGTAGGCGTCCATGGAAAGTATTGCCAAAAATAACTCAGGAGTAATTGTCAATTGCAGCCTCCGGTGGAGAACTCGCCGGGTCCGAGATTGTTGGAAAGCTCGTTGTCATCTATACTAGTGGAGCTGCTTCCACTCAGCCGACGATAGTCCGTTTGGTAATCACACAACCATCCCAACACCGCCCCAACCTGCCCTTCTGTCACCGGCTCGTCGGTGATCTCCAGCCCCGCCCCCGTCAGCGCTACACCCGGCCCGAACGTCGCCGCCAGATCAGTGGGGTCGACCAGCTTTACTGATGTTGGGTCCGCCACGTCGGCAAATGTCACCAGCATCGGCATATGGTTTGGCAGCAGGCTGACCCCCTCAGTCTGCTTGGGAATTTCGTAAAGCCACTCCTTGCGGGACATGCCCCGAAAGCGGCTCCGTGCAGCAGCAGGGAAAAGCTGCCCGTTCCCAAGCAAGGCGAACAGGTATCGCCCCGGCGCGATCTCCACCACCGTGGCCTCACCGAGAACCCCAAAGGCCACCTCATTCCCAAGGGGAATGTTGTTGAAAGCCGCGACCACTTTGGTCACGGCAGAGCCCGAAACCTCGCCCGCAGGTGTCTGCACCACCAGCGTCAGCTTTTCGTGCCATTCATGCTCGTCGCTGCACCCGGTCAAGGTGAGCAGAAAAAGTGCGAGAGGGAGGAGGCGGAAATGGCGCATCAGGTTTTCCGATCTGTGGCGTTGCGTGCATCCATCATCTTGCCCCGCATGTCATCATCCACCAGCCCAGCCACCTGCGGATGGATGCGCAGATCGCCCTCCTGCACCACCTGCCGGAAGTTCGCGATCACCTGACCCGTGGCCTTGCGGTCCGGTGCGATCACGTCCAGCAGCCAGTTGATATCGCCGGACTGCCAATCCTCCGGCTTCAACCGGATCGGGAAGGTGCCGGTCTTGATCTGCTCACGGATCTTCAGATCGACCTCATCCAACACGCTCGCCCAGATCGCAAAGCCCGCGATATCGACCAAGGCCGTGCGATCCGTGCCCTTGGGATGCGCAATCGCGATCCGGTCGCGAATCAGTGGCTCCAGCACCAGCGGCTGCAAATCGGCCAAAGTCTGGTGCCGATAGCGCGGCAGCGCCATCACGATCTTGCGGAAACTTTCGCGCAAGTGGTGCATAAAAATAGCAACCGGGGTCCGCGTGGGTTTCACCCACCCCACGGGCCACATGCGTGGCCTACCAACGGCCAAGGGCATCTTCATCATCATCCCTTGCCGCAACCCATGTCGTGCCATCCGCCCCCACCTCTTTCTTCCAGAAGGGCGCGCGGGATTTGAGGTAGTCCATCAGGTATTCGGCGGCGGCGAAGGCATCGGCGCGGTGCGGGGCGGCGGTGGCGACCATCATGATGACCTCGCCCACACGCAAGACCCCGTGGCGGTGGATGACCAGCGCATCGGTCAGGGACCAGCGTTGGCGGGCATCGTCCATGATCGCGGCAATCGCGCGTTCGGTCATGCCGGGGTAATGTTCAATCTCCATCGCGTGCAGACGGGCACCCGTATCGCGCACAAGGCCCGTGAAGGTCACGATGGCCCCGGCCCCGGTCGCGCGGGCGGTGAAGGCGTTCGCCTCTGCCCCCGGATCAAAGGGGTCTGTCTGCACGCGCAGCATCGTCAGCCGCCTGTCATGGGGGGGAAGAAGGCCACTTCGCGCGCGCCTGCAAGGGGGGCATCGAAGGTGGTCAGTTCCTGATCGACGGCGACGCGCAGGGATGAAAGGTCGCTGAACGCCAGATCATAGCGGTCTTCGCGGGCGCGCAGTTCGGCGATCAGGGCGGCGACGGTGGGGGCCTGCGTGTCGATGCGTTCGCGCGGCAGGCCGATGCGTTCGCGGACCCATGCGAAATACAGAACATCAATCATGTCTCTTCCCGCAGATGTGGCAGGGCCTTGGTAAAGTATTCAAAGCCGGTCATGGCGGTAAGGATGGCGGCGATCCAGATCAGCACAAGGCCCGCATAATTGGCATAACTGGCGCAATCGGTTTTGCCGCAGGCGCGGATCGGGTCGGCATCCCCGGCGGCGACGGCGACAAGGTATTGGTCGGGCGTCATGCCCTGCATCGCGATGCCGTTGAGGTATTCAAGCCCGGTGCCCAGAAACAGCACGGCAATCGCGACCATCTGCAGCGTGGTTTTCCATTTGGCGAGTTTGGTGACCTTGAGCAGGCCAGCCTTGGCCCCCAGAAATTCGCGCAGGCCGGACACGAAGACCTCGCGGAACAGGATCAGGGTGGCGGGGATGATCAGCCAGGGGTTCATGCCGTTGTAGCCGGTGATGACCATGATGGCGATCACGACCATGGCCTTGTCGGCGATGGGGTCGAGCATGGTGCCGAACTTGCTTTCCTGTTTCCACAGGCGGGCAAGGTAGCCGTCGAACCAATCGGTGATGGCGGCGCCCACGAACAGGGTCAGGGCGAACCAGTCGGCCCATGGGCGGTGGAAATACAGAAACATCAGGGCCACGCCGGGGGCGGCGAGCAGGCGCAGCACAGTTAACGTGTTGGGGATATTCCACTGCATGGATCATGCGTAGCAGGTGATGCGGGGCGATGGAAGATGGGGGAACGGGAACAGATGCGCGGACCTTGTCGGTTGGGCCCCATGCAAAGGCATGGCAGGCCTGCGACGGCAAAGGTGCACGGCCGGGCAACAGTCAGGTCGCACTGACGGGTTGATTTTGCAGATCGGGGCATTGGACAAAAAAACGTCAAATTCTGCGGGCATGGCGTGGGGAGGGCGAAAACACCAACCAAAAGGGGGGCTGTGAGACACATGTTCTGGGGTTCATTGAAACATCTTTTTGTCGGTGCCCTTCTTGTGCTGATCGGGACCGTGATCGTGAACACGAATGGCGCGTTTCTGGCCCAGTCAAGGCCCGCCCAACTGATTGTTTTGCAGGTCGATACCGACAGAAATACGGACGGAATGTTCACGCACAGGCCCACGCTTGGGCTGGTGACAGAGCGGCGTCCGCGTCCGGAATACAGCGGTGCGATGTGGACGGGTCTTGCGCTTCATCAAGCGGGTGATGTCATTGCCGGGCGCTATGACCCGGACAGCGGAAAGATGCAGTCAGACAGGATGCTGCAGATCAGCGGTTGGATGGCCCGTCTTGCGCAGGTTCTTGGGGTGATTGCGGGTCTTCAGGGCATCCTGATCCTGTGTGGCGTTCCCGAATTTCTGCTGCCATTGCGCGTCAGGATCGGCCGCCAGAGGTAGCAAACGGTTTCAGCCGGACGGCATGCCCCGCCCCTATCCGCGCGCGTTGAAGAAATCGCTGATCTTCTGCGCCATGGATTCGGAGATCCCGTCCACCGCCGTCAGGTCGGTGATGCCCGCGCGGGCGACGGCTTTGGCAGAACCGAAATGGGCGAGCAGGGCTTTTTTGCGCGCGGCACCGACACCGGGGATATCGTCCAGCGGCGTGGCGGTGAAGGCCTTGGCGCGTTTGGCGCGGTGCGCGCCGATGGCCCAGCGGTGCGCCTCATCCCGCAGGCGTTGGACGAAATACAGCACGGGATCGTTCATCCGCAGCGCGACAGGGCGCATGCCCGTGCGGTGGAATTCTTCTTTGCCCGCGTCGCGATCCTCGCCTTTGGCCACGCCGATCATGGCAATGTCATCGACGCCCAGTTCGGACATGATGCTTTCTACGGCAGACACCTGCCCTGCCCCACCATCGATCAGCAACAGATCGGGCCACATGTCGGATTTGCGATCAGGGTCTTCTTTCAGCAGGCGTTCAAAGCGGCGGGTAAGCACCTCTTTCATCATGCCGAAATCGTCGGAATTGGCCCCGGCGTCGGATTTGATGTTGAACTTGCGGTATTGCGATTTCAGAAAACCATCCACACCCGCCACGATCATGCCGCCCACGGCATTGGTGCCCTGAATATGCGAGTTGTCATAGACCTCGATCCGTTTCGGGGGGGCATCCAGATCGAACGCCTCGGCCAGACCGGCCAGCAGTTTGTTCTGCGTCGTGCTTTCGGCCATCTTGCGCGCAAGGCTTTCACGCGCGTTGCGGGTGGCGTTTTCCACCAGTTCGGCCTTTTCACCGCGCTGTGGGATGGCAAGTTCTACCCGACGTCCAGCGCGGTCTGACAGCAAGTCGGTCACCAGATCAGGGTTTTCGACGCTGTGCGACAGCAGGAGAAGGCGTGGCGGTTCCTTGTCATCATAGAACTGGGCAAGGAAGGCTTCCATAATCTCGGGCGCTTCGGCCCCTGCACCGGTCTTGGGGTAAAAGTCGCGGTTGCCCCAACTTTGGTTGGCGCGGATGAAGAAGACCTGCACGCAGGCCTGCCCCTGATCCAGATGCAGGGCGACGACATCCGCCTCGCCCACGCCTGCGGGGTTGATGCCTTGGGTCTGCTGCACCTGCGTCAGCGCCTTGATCCGGTCGCGCAGGGCGGCGGCGCGTTCAAACTCCATCGCGTCGGAGGCGGTGTTCATTTCGGCGGCAAGGTTGGATTGCACCGTCGTTGTCTTGCCTTGCAGGAACCGTTCGGCATCGGCCACCAGCGTCGCGTATCCCGGACCGTCGATCTTGGCAACACAAGGGGCGGCACAGCGTTTGATCTGGTATTGCAGGCAGGGGCGGGTGCGGGCGTCGAACATCGCATCCGTGCAGTTGCGCAACAGGAATACCTTCTGCAACTGGTTCAGCGTGCGGTTGACGGCACCTGCGGACGCGAACGGGCCAAAGTAGGTACCCTTTTCGGACTTCTTGCCGCGATGCTTTTTCAACTGCGGAAACGGGTGATCCTTTGCGATCAGGATATTGGGAAAGGATTTGTCATCGCGCAGCAGCACATTGTAGCGCGGCTTGAGCTGTTTGATGAGATTCTGTTCCAGCAACAGCGCCTCGGTTTCCGTGCGCGTGGTCAGAAACATCATGCTGGCGGTTTCATGGATCATCCGCGCGATACGGCCCGAATGACCCGAAGGGCGGGCATAGTTCGACACCCGCGCCTTTAGATTGCGCGCCTTGCCGACATAAAGAACCTCGGATTGCGCATTCAGCATCCGGTATACGCCGGGCGAGCCATCCAGCGTTCTGAGGTAGTCCTGGATCAGGTCATGGCCGGATTTGACCGGGGCGTCAGGCACAGCACGATTCCTTTGCGATTGCACAGACTGATAGCCGAGAGCAAGCAGAAAGGCATCCACGGTTTCTGTGGATAACCTTGGGGGGAAGTTTATGGAACAAGGCAATTTCCCTTGTTTTCAGGGGGGTTCGTTGATCTGCCTGTTTTTTAGGCATGTTTTTAAGCCATTGAAATTAAACGAAATGTTTTTGCGTCTGTTACAAATCCCTGATTTTGCAGGGGTTTTTTTGACAGTTTTGTGACCGTATCGCCTGGCGTGGACAACTTTATTGTCGGCTTGGCGAAACTATTCAACCTCAAGGACATCCGGGGGGCCCCAGCCAAGGTGCTGACCGCCGTCCACGCAGAGAATCTGGCCCGTGACGGCAGGGGCATCAAGGAAGTACCCAAGGGCGGCGGTAATGTCTTGCGGATTGGAACCGCGTTGCAAAATCGTCGTGGCGCGCTGGTTGGCAAAGTGTTCCTCGGACTGGCGAATCCCGATCACGGTCGGCCCGGGGCCGATGGCATTGACGCGGATATCGGGGGCCAGCCCTTGGGCGGCGGTACGGGTCAGCGCCCAAAGACCCATTTTGGCGATGGTATAGCTGGCAAATTCAGGGGTCAGGTTGAGCACGCGCTGATCCGCCATGTTCAGGACCATGGCCTGTGCAACAGGTTCGCCATTGGCATCCGGCAGGGCCTTGGGGGCCTGCGCCGCAAAGGATTGGATCAGCACGAATGGCGCACGCAGATTGCTTTCGATCGCGCGATCCCAGCTTTTCCGCGTGCCTGTCTGGATGGTGTCAAATTCAAAGATCGATGCGTTATTGACCAAAACCGTCAAGGGTCCACCCAGTGCCGCGGCTGCCTTGGCCACCAGCGCGCTGGTTTGCGTCTCATCCAGCAGGTCGGCGTGCAGGGCTGCGGCGCGGCGCCCCTTGGCGACAATGTCGGCCACGGTCGCATCGGCATCGGCTTGCGAGGCGCTGTAATGCACGGCGACATCATAGCCGCGCCCCGCAAGATACAGCGCGATGGCGCGCCCAAGCCGTTTGCCTGCACCGGTTACCAAAGCGCGCATCGATTAGCCCTTTCGTTTACAATCACATGTGGCGCGACCCATTAGAAAGCGACCACATTTCGGGCATTTCACGGGCCGCACACGCCGTTGCACGGCGCGTTTGATCGCACCCGGAAACAGCCAGTTGCCGACCATGCCAAGGAACGCCATCGCCGCGAGAAACAGGATCACCGCCTTGATCAGCATCTATAGCCCGTAACGCGCCCAAAGCGCGCGCTCTTCGACCCCGCCAATCACCGTTTCGGCCAGCCCAAGGCCGAACCGCTGGGCCAGACTGCGTTTTTGCCCGTAAGGCACAAGGCGGACCTTTTCGCCGTAAAGGGCGCGCAGTTTCGGTACCAGATGGGCCACACCATCGGCCAAGCCCACATCCACGGCACCTTGCCCCACCCAGACATCGGCATTGAACAGATCAGTGTCCGGCTTTAGCCGTGTTCGCCTGCGGGCTTTGACATGATTGATGAAGGTTTCATGCAGAGGGGCCTGAAGCGCCTTCAGGCGTTCGACGTCTTCGGGCTTTTGCGGCAGGAAGGGGTCGGCGAAGGATTTGTTCTTTCCCGCCGTGATGACCCGGCGTTCGATGCCTTGCTTTGCCATCAGTTCGGGAAAACCGAAGGATGCGAAGATGACACCGATGGAGCCGACGATGGAGGTGGCATCAACCCAGATCTCATCCGCCGTACAGGCCAACCAATAGCCGCCCGATGCGGCGACATCTTCGACAAAGGCATGCACAGGGGTCTTCTTTTCATCGGCCAGCCTGCGGATGCGCGCGGCGATCAGGCTGCTTTGTGCAGGCGACCCACCGGGGGAATTGATGACGAGGGCCACGGCGGCAGGTTTGCCGCGCGCGAAGGCGCGTTCGATCAAGGGGGCCAAGGCGGCGTCGTTCAGACCACGCCCGCCTGCGGCGATGCTGCCTTGCAGGCGGATGACGGGGACGAAGGCGGGCTTCGGCAGAAAGGGGATAAAGCGTCTCATGGCGATACAGTTAGGCCTGCAATGCGGTGCCAGCAAGGGGCGGTTGCATCGGCGGCACTTCGCGGGCACGAATGCGTGATGATCGACAAGCTGGAAATGTTCCTCGCGCTTGCGGATGCGCGCCATTTTGGCCGCGCGGCCGAGGCGTGCCGGGTCACGCAGCCGACGCTGTCATCGGCGATCAAACAGTTGGAGGATCAACTGGGCGTGCAACTGGTGTTTCGGGGGTCCCGCTTTCAGGGGCTGACACCGGAAGGCCAGCGCGTGCTGGATTGGGCGCGGCGTATTGTGGGCGATGCGCGGGCGATGCGGGATGAGATGCGCAATGCGCGCACGGGGTTGTCGGGCAACCTGCGCATCGGGGTGATCCCGACGGCCCTGCCGATGATTGCACGGCTGACAGCGCCGTTTACAGCGGCGCATCCGAATGTGCGGATCGCAATCCTGTCGCGCACATCGGCGGAAATTCTGGCGGGGATTGAGGCGCTGCATCTGGATGCAGGCATCACTTATCTGGACAACGAACCCTTGGGGCGTGTGGCGCAGGTGCCGTTATACACCGAATTTTATCGCTATCTGTGTGCCGATACCGGGCCATTGGCGGGGCGGGCGACGATTGCATGGGCGGACCTTGCGGATCAGCCGCTGTGCCTGCTGACGGGGGATATGCAGAACCGCCGGATCGTGAACCAGCATCTGGCCGAGGTGGGGGCAAAGGTTGATGCACAGATCGAAAGCAATTCGACGGTGGGTCTGGTGGCGCATGTGATGACAGGCCGGTGGGGATCTGTGGTGCCGATGGCGCTGGCGGCGATGTTTGCGGGCAACGGTTTGCGGTCGATCCCGATTGTGGAGCCGGAGGTCGAACATCTGGTGGGCCTGATTGCCGCGCGGCATGATCCGCAGACACCACTGTTAGCGGCGCTGATTGAGACGGCGGCGAAGGTGGCAGAACGATAGACAGCGTCTATCAATTGACGGAAGTTCATAATTGATTTTTCTATCAAGCGGGGTATTGGAGACAGAACTACCAAAGGGGACGCCATGCTGGATTCTGTCACGATTTCAAGGCTTGATGAGATTCTGGCGGAACATCAGGGGCTTGAGGGGCCTCTTTTGCCGATTCTGCATAGCGTTCAGGCGGCATTTGGACATGTGCCGCAGGACACGCTGCCGGTGATTGCCAAACATCTGAACATATCACGCGCCGAAGTGCATGGTGTTGTGTCGTTCTATCATGATTTCCGCGAGATGCCTGCGGGGCGGCATGTGGTGAAGCTTTGCCGGGCCGAGGCGTGTCAGGCGATGGGGGCGGATGCATTGGCGGGCCGGGTGCAGGCGGCATTGGGATGCGATTGGCATGAAACGGCGGGCGATGTGACGCTGGAGCCGGTGTTCTGCCTTGGCCTGTGCGCCTGCGGGCCTGCCGCGATGGTGGACGGCGCATTGATCGGGCGCGTCACGTTGGATGCGATCATGGCAAAGGTGCGGACATGAAGGTTTACGTTCCCCGTGATGCGGCAGCACGCGCTTTGGGTGCCGATGCGGTGGCGCAGGCTGTAATGGCCGAGGCGGCGCGGGCGGGCGTCGACGTGACGCTGGTGCGCAACGGATCGCGCGGGATGGTCTGGCTGGAACCGCTGGTCGAGGCGGAAACCGACGCGGGGCGCGTGGGGTTCGGGCCGATGAGCGTGGCGGACGTGGCGGGGATGTTTGCGCCGGGGCATGCAAAGGCGTTGGGTCTGGTGGATGCGCTGCCGTGGATGGCACAGCAGACCCGGCTGACGTTTGCGCGGGTTGGGGTGGTTGATCCGGTCTCGCTGACAGATTACCGGGCGCATGGCGGGCTGGTGGGATTGGCGCGCGCGCTGACAATGGACGGTGCCGGGATTGTCGCGGAAGTGACGGCATCGGGCTTGCGCGGGCGCGGCGGTGCGGGCTTTCCGACGGGCGTCAAGTGGAACACGGTTGCGGGGGCCAAGGGCGCGCGCAAATACATCGTCTGTAATGCGGATGAAGGCGATAGCGGCACATTCGCGGACCGGATGCTGATGGAGGGCGACCCCTTTACGCTGATCGAAGGGATGATCATTGCCGGAGTTGGTGTGGGGGCAACCAAGGGATTTGTCTACATCCGGTCAGAGTATCCTGACGCAATAGAAGTTATGCAAACGGCTGTTCATGTAGCACGTGATGCAGGGCTGCTGGGCGCGTCGGTGATGGGGTCGGGCCATGCGTTCGACATCGAAATCCGTGTGGGTGCCGGGGCTTATGTCTGCGGCGAAGAGACATCGCTGCTGAACAGCCTTGAGGGCAAGCGGGGCGTGGTGCGGGCGAAACCACCGTTGCCCGCACTGGAAGGGTTCATGGGCTGCCCGACGGTGGTGAACAACGTGATTTCACTGGCCACGGTGCCTGTGATTTTTGAACGGG
>JANNKX010000251.1:0-16592 GCA_031396505.1 Rhodobacterales bacterium | reverse complement strand
CCAACGCGCCATTCCTTGTCCTGCCCTTTGTCGATTGGCATGATGCGGCCGCCTTCGGCATTGCTGCGAAAGATGCCAAGGATTTTCAGCGGGTTCGCGCCGATCTTGCGGATCAGGCGCGCCTCATATGCGTGATCTTCGGCGGCAACCTGCGTCAGACGCGCGAGAATGCGGTCGCCTTCGGCCACGGGTGCATCACCCTTGCGCGGCACGAACAGGATGCGCGGTTCGGGGCCATCACCCGTCCATTCCATCGGTCGGGCGAATTGGTCACCCGCTGGATCAGGCGGCAAAATCGCAAGAATGGACACTGGCGGCAGGGTGTCGACATCGCGGTAACTGCGCCGCCGTTTTTCCAGCGCGCCGTCCTCTTCCAGTTCTTTCAGGATGCGCTTGAGTTCGACCTTGGCCGCACCCTTCAGGCCAAAGGCGCGCGCAATCTCGCGCTTTGCCCCTTGGCCGGGGTTATCGTGGATCCACTGCAGTATGTCGGTTTTGGTCGGAAGCTGGTTCATGATCCCGCAGGTAGCACGCAACGCCTGCGGGGGAAATGGGCGCGTGTCCTTGACGCGCCCTTTCGTCGCGCAGGATGGGCAATATTGCCCATCCTTGTCGCAAGATCACGCCGCCTTTGCCGGGGCAAAGCGACCATAGAATGTTTCGCCCTTTGCGGCCATGTCGCGCAGCAGGGCCGGTGCTGCAAAGCGCGGGCCATGACTGGCGGTCAGCGCATCGCAGATTTCCACGGCCTTGGCGGCACCAATCATATCGAGCCACGACAGCGGCCCGCCCGACCATGGCGCAAAGCCCCAGCCGAGGATGGCACCCACGTCGCCTTCGCGGATGTCCATCAGGACGCCATCCTCAAGCGCGCGCACGGCCTCCAGCACTTGCGCCATCAGCAGGCGGTGCTGCACAACGCCAATCTTGGGTTGCACATCCGACAGTGGATAGGCGGTATCCAGACCATCCCACAGCCCTTCCCGCTTGCCTGCCGCGTCATAGCTGTAAAAACCCGCATTGGATTTCTTGCCAAGGCGGCCCTTGTCGGCCATCGCAAACAGCACGGTATCGACTGCATCATCGGGGTAATCAGCACCCATTGCCGTCTT
The DNA here is from genome assembly GCA_031396505.1 of Rhodobacterales bacterium. Taxonomy (GTDB): domain Bacteria; phylum Pseudomonadota; class Alphaproteobacteria; order Rhodobacterales; family Rhodobacteraceae; genus JAAFHS01. The sequence continues at coordinate 15,480 of JANNKX010000251.1, read as the reverse complement.
GGTCGCCTTGGCGATCTTCACGCCCAGATCGATGGAGGTTTCATCGACCAGTTGCAGCGGGCCAAGCGGCATGCCCACCAGTTTGGCGGCATTTTCGATCAGCACGGGTTCCACCCCTTCGGCCACCATGCGGATGCCTTCGTTGATATAGGGGATGATGCAGCGGTTGGCGTAAAAGAACCGCGCATCATTGACCACGATTGGGGTCTTTTTCAACTGGCGGACGAAATCGAGCGCCTTGGCGACGGCCCGGTCGCCCGTACCTTTGCCACGGATGATTTCCACCAGCATCATCTTGTCGACGGGCGAAAAGAAATGGATGCCGATGAATTGGTCTGGCCGTGTGCTGGCCTTGGCCAGTTCCGAAATTGGCAGGGTGGAGGTGTTGGAGGCAAAGATGGCGTCGGCGGGGATGACGCTTTCGGTCTTGGCTGTGACATCGGCCTTGACCTTCAGGTCTTCGAAAACCGCCTCGACGATCAGATCGCAGTCTTTCAGCGCGGCGTAATCGGTCGTGGCCAGAATACGGGCCAGAACCTCGGCCTTTTTCTCGACCGTCACCTTGCGACGTTGCACGCCTTTTTCAAGGATGCCTTCGGCGTGGGATTTGCCGCGATCTGCGGCCTCTTGTTGCGCGTCAATCAGCACCACGTTGATGCCCGCGTTCGCCGCGACATAAGCGATGCCTGCGCCCATCATGCCTGCCCCCAGGATGCCAACCGTTTTCACGGTCTGGTCGGGGGCGGCGGGGCGGTTGGCACCTTTTTCCAAGGCTTCCTTGTTGATGAACAGACTGCGGATCATGGCCCCTGATGAGGGGTTCATCAGGACGGAGGTGAACCAGCGCGCCTCGATCTTGAGGGCCACGTCAAAGGGCACCATCGCGCCTTCATAAACGGCTGAAAGCAGGGCCTTGGCGGCGGGGTAGACGCCATAGGTTTTGCCCATGACCATGGCAGAGGCCCCGACAAAGGTGCCAAAGCCTGCAGGCGTGTAGGGTGTGCCGCCCGGCATCTTGTAGCCCTTGGCATCCCAGGGTTTCACCAGATCAGCCTCGGTTGCGGCCAGCACCCATTCTTTCGCGCGGGAAAGCAGGTCTTCGGGGGCCACGACCTCGTCAATGATACCGGCGGACTTGGCAGCCTTGGGGTCGGAAAGTTTGCCTTCCAGCAGGAAGGGGGCGGCCATCATCGCGCCCATTTTGCGCACAAGGCGAGTGGTGCCACCCGCACCCGGGAAGATGCCGACCATGATTTCCGGCAGGCCGATCTTGGCGCGGGGGTTATCCGCCGCAATGATGCGGTGGCAAGATAGCGGCAGTTCCAGCCCGATGCCAAGGGCGGTGCCGGGGAGGGCTGCAATAATCGGCTTGCCACCCTTCAGCGTCTTGGGGTCCATCCCGGCGCGTTCGATCTTGCGCAGGATGCGGTGGATGTCCGTGACGCCGCTGAACACGGTGCCAGCCCCGCCTTCCTTCATGCGGGCGATGATGTTCAGGTCCATGCCGCCCGCGAAGTCTTTCTTGGCCGATGTCAGGATCACGCCCTTGGTGCCCGTATCTGCAAGCGCGCGGTCGATCAGGGCGTCAAGGTCTTTGAAGCCTTGCTCGCTCATCACATTCATGGATTTGCCTGCCACGTCCCAGGTGATGGTGGCAACGCCGTCAACATCAACGCTATAGGTAAAGTCGGTCATATCGGTGTCCTTTCAGATGGGCAAACGGCTGCGACCGGCGAGGCCGGTGCAGCGCGGGAAATGCGGTAAGTGTGGGTCAGGCGATCTGGCGCGCGGAACGAGCGGGTGGCGTCGCAGTGTCGGTTGGCGGGCAGCATTGAATCATTTCGATCCCGACGCGTCGCCCGAGGTTGCTGCAGTAAAAAATCATGTGCGAATGGGTTCGTTTGCCTGACGTGCTGTCGGTGAAGACACAGTCGATCCACATGCGAAACCGGTGATTGAGCGGAATTTCGGTTGCGATCACGCGCGTTTGTGTTTGAGCCAACCCTTTGGCTTTTTGCGCGCGCAACAGATGCTGTACCGCCTGGGAAAATTCCGCAGGCCGCGCAATCAGATGGTAGCCGTCTGCTGACTGCACCGGCAGGGGAAATGTGCAAAAGTTTCCGATGGTTTCGGCCCCGCCTGCTTCGAACAAACGACCAAGGTGCTTTGTCAATTGGGTGGCAAAACGTGCTGGCACGAAATTGGGTCCGGATATATTTGACTTCTTGGTCAGATATGGAGGCTGAGATGCCCGTTTTTAACCCGGCAGTTGCGCGTGTTGCGACAAACCCGCCATGCACAGGAAGCAAAGCTCGGGGCATCATTGCGCAGCCCCTGCAATCACAGGTGTGCCATTGAGGCGGGCATAACTGCGCCCGGTGCCGATTTTTGACGTGATCAGGTCATGGCAGGGATAACAAATCGTATCGACGCGGTTGCGCGTGCCGATCACCAGATATTCTGCCGTCGCCGCACTGCGATTTTCAAGACAGTGCGCAATGGCGCACCCCGCGGGCCATGCGGCGGCATCACTTGGTTCAAGCGTGGCTGTTGTGTCCTCGATCAGGGTCACTGCCCCGTTCAGGACAAGGATCATTTCATCTTCGGTTGCGTGCCAATGGCGAAAGGAAGACTGGCTGCCGGGGGGCAGGCGTTCCAGATGCACGCCAAACTGCGACAATCCCCCGGCATCGCCAAGGATGCAGTGATCGTAAGGGCCAAGGCCGCCCCCCAGAACCGGATGAGAATAGCTGTCGTCGCACACCCATGTGCGGCCCGTGGCACGCAGAATGCGCTGACCGGGATGGGCTGGGTCAAAGGGTGCGCCCCAGACAGGCGGCAGGTTCACCAGGCCGGGGGGCAGATCGCCGCCATCCAACACCGCGCCAGTCGCGTCTTCGATGTGCCAGCGCGTATCAGCATTGACCTGCCGTTCGCCTTCATCGGGATAGTGGCAGATGTCATCGGCCACCCGCGTGCCAACAATCAAATAGGTGCAGGGGCCATCGCTGCGGTTTGCAAGGTGATGGGCATTGGGGCACCCATGCGGCCATGCCGCCGCATCGCCGGGGCCAAGCAGATGGTCGCCGTCATTATCGATGAGGGTGGCCGTGCCCTGCAAGACATACAGAAATTCATCCTCGGCCGTGTGCCAGTGCCGCTGCGACGAGACGCCCCCTGGCATCAGCATATCAAGATAGGCTCCGAACTGGGTTATCCCGCCTGCCTCGGACAGATAGATGATGGCACCGCCATTGTCGGCCTCATCACGTGGCGCTGCGGCGGGATCAACTTTCATCGCGGGCCTGTCCAGTCGGTGCCGTCCTTGTAGGTAAAGCGGTTCACGCCGCCGCCTTGGTGCACCATGAAGTCGACGTCGGGATAGGTTGCCACCTCGGTCTTGGCCTTGGTGCCGACCACCAGAAACCGCGCTTCGGCATCCGTGTGGTTGATAAAGCAATGGCCGTCTGGTTTGCCCGCCGGAAAGGCCGCGCAATCGCCGACCTGCATGATGACGGGGCCTGCGTCCTGCATCAGGGTGCATTGGCCTTGTGTGACCATGACGAACTCATCTTCGTGCAGGTGCCAGTGGCGCAGCGACGATTTCGCACCGGGTGCGAGGATGACGATGTTGACGCCGAACTGCGTCAGCCCCCCCGCTTCGCCAAGACGCAGCGAGGTGCGCCCCGCAACCTCGGCATCATAGGGTGCCGGGTAGATCGTACCGGTTTTGACCGGGACGGATGACAGGTTGATCTTCATCACACCCTCTCGATGATCGTGGCCGCCCCCATGCCGGAGGCGATGCACAAGGTGGCGAGGCCCACGCTTTTGCCGGTACGCTCCAGCTCGTCCAGGAGGGTGCCGATGATGATGGCCCCTGTCGCGCCAAGCGGGTGCCCCATGGCTATGGAACCGCCGTTGGGGTTGACCAAGGACGGGTCCACATCGAAGGCCTGCATGAATCGCAGAACGACGGATGCGAACGCCTCGTTCACCTCGAACAGGTCGATGTCGGAAATCGACATGCCGGAGTCCTTAAGTATCTTCTGGGTGGCAGGCACAGGTCCGGTCAGCATGATGGTAGGATCAGTGCCAATCTTGCAGGTGGCGCGGATCACCGCGCGGGGTTTCAACCCATGTGCCTGCCCGAATTCCTTGGACCCGATCAGCACGGCGGCGGCCCCATCGACGATGCCCGATGAGTTACCCGCATGGTGGATGTGATTGATACGTTCCAGATGCGGGTATTTCATCATGGCGATCTTGTCGAAACCGGGCATCACCTCGCCCATGTCCTTGAACGCGGGCTTGAGCGCGCCAAGCGCCTGCATATCGGTGCCGGGGCGCATGTATTCGTCATGGGCAAGGATCGGCAGGCCGTTCTGATCGTTGATCGTGATGACGGATTTGGCAAAGCGCTTGTCGGCCCATGCTGCCGCAGCGCGTTTCTGCGATTCCATTGCCAACGCATCGGCCATATCGCGCGTAAAGCCGTATTCGGTAGCGATGATGTCGGCCGAAATCCCCTGCGGGACAAAATAGGTGCGCATCGCGATGCCCGGATCGGCGGCAATCGCCCCGCCGTCCGATCCCATCGCCACACGGCCCATCATTTCAACGCCACCCGCGATATAGGCATGGCCCGCCCCGCCGCGCACCTGATTGGCGGCCAGGTTCACGGCCTCCATGCCGCTGGCGCAAAAGCGGTTGATCGCAAGGCCGGGAATGCTTTCGTCAAGGTCGGAGGCGAGAACAGCCGTGCGCGCAAGGCAGGCCCCCTGTTCGCCCACCTGGGTGACATTGCCCCAGATCACGTCTTCAACTGCGTGGCCTTCCAGCCCGTTACGCTCCTTGATCGCGTTCAGGACCTTGGCCGACAACGCGACCGAAGTCAGTTCGTGCAGCGCGCCGTCGGCGCGGCCCTTGCCACGGGGGGAACGGACGGTGTCGTAGATATAAGCGTCGGTCATGGTCTTCTCCTTTAGGCCCGGTCGGCAGGGTTGCCGGGCATCAGATCATAGGGGGCTTTCCAGCCGGGGGTGGCTGCGATGGCATCAAGCCAGCGGTCGATATGGGGCCAATCCTTGCGGTCAAAACCGAAGGGTTCGGGATAGAAGAGATAGCCGCAGCAAGAGATGTCAGCGATGGTGATGCCCTGACCCACCAGCCATTTATGGTCGGCGAGATGGGTGTTCAAAACCGCGTAGGCGGCCTTTAGACGGCCCTGCTGATAGGGAATGACGCCTGCGGGCCGCTTCTCCTCGGGCAGGAAGTTTATCAGGAACCGGGTGGGCCCGATTTGGCCCGACAGTTTATGATTGTCCCAGAACATCCAGCGCAGCACCTCGCGCCGTTCGGCGGCGAGTTTGCCGCCCAGCTTGCCGTTCTTGGAACTGATGTAGTCAAGGATCACGCCGGATTGGGTAAGCACGGTATCCCCATCGACCAGCACCGGCACCTCGCCCATCGGGTTCAGCGCGCGGAATGCGGGCGTGCGTGTGGCACCGTTGAAGAAGTCGACAAAGACCGGTTCCCATTCCAGATCGGCGAGTGTCAGCCCAAGGGCGACCTTATAGGCATTGCCGGATTCGCCAAAGCAGTGCAGCTTGATCGTCATTTCATTTCCCTAACTGGCATTGCTGCGGTCCATTTGTCGTATCGTCGAGGCCATCGGCAGAGCAGCGCATTGTCCAATCATTCGACAGCCGTCAGTGTGCCCGGCGTAAAGGTCACGTCGGCGAATTCGGGGTAGGCCTCCGTCAACAGGGTGACCTGCGCCGCCTCGTCAATCCGCACCAGATACCACTTGCCTGCATCCGCAAAGGCCAGCGTTTCGCTGGTGGCGCGCATCTTGCCCGCACCCTCGACTGTCATCACGGTTTCAGTGGGGATCAACGCATACGGGCGCGTGCCGTCGGGGGTGATGCTGTAGGTTGCCGCATCAAGGTTCATTGCATAGCTGTCAATCGTCACGATGGCCATTGCTGCATCGATCTGGTCTTTCATCGCGGCCAGCAGGGCTTCTTCTTCCATCCCGGTCTGTGCGGCGAGTCTGGTCAGGATGGGCGGCGGCATGAAGTCAAAGATTGCCGCCATATCACCTGCGACAAAGGCCGCGTTGAACGCATCGACGCGCGCCGTCATTGCGGCACGGTCGGCATCGGACAGATCCTGTGCCGCAGCGGGGGCGACAGACAGGGCAACGGCAACAATCAGGGCTTTGAAAAAGGTCATCGCTGTATCCGTTTTCTACTTCTTGCGGTCGTCGACTTCGGCATTGAACAGGCGCAGGCGGTGGGTCAGGTTCTCAGTATGCGTCACGCTGTCAAAATGTTCGAACAGGAAAGAAAGCGCCTCGCCTTCGTCCAGACCTGCCTCGGTCGCGAACCGTTTCAGGCGGCGATAGCCGTCTTCGGTCATCGCAACCGGAAAGCGGCGGGTCAGGCGAAAGCGTTTTGGCATCCATGATCTCCAACAGGTTGGCGGGATTTTTCGCAGAAAAATCGGCGCGCTGACCTTAGAACGCCGCAGCCTCCAACGCCATCACCGGGTCGGCCCCACTTTCGATGCGTGCAAGGTGCATGCCGCAGGCAGGCAGGTGGCGGGCGGCATAGTAGCGGGCGGTGGCGATCTTTGATTGCAGGAAATCGGTATCGCCAGTGCCCGCATCAAGCGCGGCATAGGCGGCCTTTGCCATGCGCGCCCACATCAGGCCGAGGCAGACATGACCCATCAGATGCATGAAATCATAGGATCCTGCGAGGGCCGCATTGGGGTTTTTCATGCCCGATTGCATGAAGAACATGCCGGCCGCCTGCATCTGCTTTGACGCGGTTTTCAACGGGTCAAGGATGCCTTTCAGGCGATCATCGCCTTCGTTTTCCTTGACGAAGGTTTTGACCATCTCGAAGAACGCCAGCACATGCTTGCCGCCATCAACCGCCAGCTTGCGCCCGACAAGGTCCAGCGCCTGCACCCCGTTGGCCCCTTCATAGATCATCGCGATCCGGGCATCGCGGGCAAATTGCGACATGCCCCATTCTTCGATATAGCCATGCCCACCCAGCACCTGCTGCGCGGCCACCGCCATCTCGAACCCCTTGTCGGTCTGGAACCCCTTGATGACCGGGATCATCAGGGAAATCAGGCCTTCCGCGGCGGCATCATCCATGCGCACCGACCGGTCGATCAGATGCGCGCCCCAAAACGTCAGCGCGCGTGCGCCTTCAACAAAGCTTTTCTGGTCCATCAGGTTGCGGCGGATATCGGGGTGCACGATCAGCGGATCGGCGGGGCCGGCGGGATTTTCAGCACCCGTGACGGCGCGGCCCTGCAGACGGTCCTTTGCATAGGCCAGCGCGTTCTGATAGGCGGCTTCGGCGACGGCATAGCCTTGCAGGCCAACACCCAGACGCGCCTCGTTCATCATGGTGAACATCGCACGCATCCCCTTGTAGAGATCGCCGAGCAGATAGCCCGTAGCCCCATCGTAGTTCATCACGCAGGTGGCGTTGCCGTGGATGCCCATCTTGTGTTCGATCGACCCGACCGCCACGGCGTTGCGCGCACCCAAAGACCCGTCATCATTGACCATGAATTTCGGCACGATGAACAGCGACACAGCCTTGATGCCATCACCGCCGCCAGGCGCCTTGGCCAGCACCAGATGGATGATGTTGTCAGCTAGATCATGTTCCCCGGCCGAGATGAAGATCTTCTGCCCGGTGATCTTGTAGCTGCCATCGGGTTGCGGTTCGGCCTTGGTGCGCATCAGGCCCAGATCAGTGCCGCAATGCGGTTCGGTCAGGTTCATCGTGCCCGTCCAGTCACAACTGACCATCTTGGGCAGGTATTTCGTCTTCTGTTCCGGCGTGCCGTGCACGTGGATTGCGGAATAGGCCCCGTGCGTCAGGCCCTGATACATGTTGAACGCCATGTTGGCCGATACGAAAATCTCGCCCACGGCTGTGCCCATCAGGTAAGGCAGACCCTGCCCACCATATTCAGGGTCGCAGTCAAGGGCCGTCCAGCCGCCCTCTTTCATCACCTTGAAGGCCGCATCAAACCCCTTTGGCGTGCGCACCACGCCATTTTCCAGCGTACATCCCTCACGGTCGCCCACGGCATTCAGCGGGGCCAGCACATCAGAGGCGACGCGCCCGGCCTCTTCCAGCACCGCCGCTGTAAAGCCTTCGTCAAGGTCGCTGTAGCCCGGCACGTCTGATCCGGTGATGTTCAGGACATTGTGCAGAATGAACTGCATGTCCTTGACGGGGGCGGTGTAGCTGGGCATCGGCGTCTCCTCCTCAGGCAGCGTTGCGGCCTTTCAGCATATTTGCCGTCAGGGCCAGTTGTTCTTTCAATTCGACGATGGCTGCATCCAGTTCTTGGCGCTGGCGTTCCATCTGTGTCAGGCGTGCCTGTCCAAGTTCCAGTGTCTTGCTGAGTTGGCTGTTGTTTGACCCGTTCCGATCATACATGCCCAGCAATTGCCGGATATCTTCCAGACTGAAGCCAAAGCGTTTGCCCCGCAGGATCAGCGTCAGGCGCGCGCGGTCTGCCTTGGTAAACAGGCGGCGTGTTCCCAGGCGGATCGGGAAAAGCAGTTCCTTGGCCTCGTAAAAGCGAAGTGTGCGGGGGGTCACGTCATAGGCATTACACATTTCGCGGATCGTCATCGTCTCTTGCATCATCATGGCTAGTGTCCTTTTGCCGGAGTGGCGGGCGGGGGGCACATGGCCTTGATGTTGCAACCCTACTAGGGGGAATGTTCTTTACGTAAGCGGGACGTTGCGTCATTTGCCAGCTGACGAAAGGTCATACCAAAACTGAGGTGTTTGCGGTAATTTCCTATATGGGAAAACGAGGGCTTTTTCCCATATCGCTGCCACTTTGGCGATTATTCGGCACCCCGCGCGGATTCATCGCGCAGCGCGCGCAGGTCGTTGATGGTGATGTCGATCTGGCGGCGCTGTTCCTCCAGTACGGCCAGCTGGCGATCGGCAAGGCCAACGAAATGCGCCAGTTGCAGCTTGTTTCCTTTCTGGCGATAGATGAGCAGCCACTGGCGGATTTCCTCAAGGCTAAAGCCGAAGCGCCTGCCGCGCAGGATCAGGGTCATGCGGGCGATTTCGCGGGGGGTATACCAGCGCGCGCGACCGTCCTTTTCCGGGGCAAGCAGTTCGATATATTCGTAGTACCGCAAGGTGCGCGGGGTCACATCGAAATGGGCACACATCTCTTTGAACGAGAGGCGTTTGTCGGTCATAGGCATTCCTCCCGGTTGAAGTCTAGCGCGGGGATGGTCGTGCAAGCAACCGTTCTGCAACATTGATCACGCAAACGCTGTCTGGGCCAACTTGCGAAAGCCGCGGCTTTCATCACATATGGCACCATGTCTGCACGCATTGACAGCGCCCGCCAATTCATTTCCGCCCTGCCCCATAGCGCGGCTCTGGGGATGGAACTTGATACATTGGAGGCCGGGGTTGCCGTGATCTCGATGCCGTATGATGCGCGGTTCATTGGTGATCCGGCGACAGGGGTGATGCACGGGGGCGTGGTGTCTGCGTTGATGGACACGGCGGCGGGGGCGGCGGTCATGTGCCACCCGGAGGCACCGATTGCGACGGCCACATTGGATCTGCGGATCGACTATATGCGCCCGGCCACACCGGGGCAGCGTATCCGGGCGCGGGCGGAGTGTTTTCACGTCACCCGCAGTGTGGCGTTTGTGCGGGCTACGGCGATGGATGATGATACGGATCGCCCGGTGGCCACAGCCAGCGGGGCGTTCAGCCTGACGCGGACAGGGGGTGGGTGATGCGTGCGCCCGAACCCGTGCAGGTGGTCAAGGAACGTCGTGATGCGGCGCTGGCGGGGTTGGTGGACGGCATCCCCTATGCGCATTTTCTGGGCATCCGGTTTGACCGGCGGGGGGATGAACTGACGGCATTGCTGCTTTATGCGGACCATTTGATCGGCAATCCGATGCTGCCCGCGCTGCATGGGGGTGCAATTGCGGCGTTTCTGGAGGTGGCGGCGATTGTGGAGTTGAGCTGGTCGATCCTGTGGGACGGGATGGAAGCGGGGACGGGGCACCATCTGCCGCGCCTGCCCAAGACAATTGATTTCAGCGTGGATTACCTAAGGTCGGGCCTGCCGCGCGATGCCTATGCCCGTGCCCGCGTGAACAGGTCGGGGCGGCGCTATGCGAGCGTTCACGTTGAGGCATGGCAGGACAACCGCACGCGCCTTTTTGCACAGGCGACGGGGCATTTCCTGATGCCACAGGGACGCGAGTGATGGCTTTTGGTGGCGCTGGCCGGTAAGATTGACTGCTGTTGATTTACAGGCATTTGTTATTTTTCACAAAAGCTTGTCTTATCTCGGTGGGGTGGCGTTAACGCTTTTGAAACATTGCCTGAACGGACAGCACGCGGAATGGCGGGATGGGTGAAGTCATGCGTCCCATGGCCTTTTGCGGTGCAAAGACGTGGATTTCACTCACGGCTCAGTCATCTCAACGGTCCCCATAGCGAACGATCAGTTTCCGCCCGAACAGATGTGGCGGCGCAGTCTTCACCTCGAATACAACTTCGAGCGGGGGGGGGCTTGCCAGCCTCCCAACTGCCGTCCAAGTTACTTGCAACTAACTTGCTATGCAAAAGTATTGATACTAGCTCTTCCGACCAAGGCGGCAGCGGGGCATCATCGACCGGAAGTGCAGCAAAAAAAAAGTCTCGCCACCCGATGTTGCGATCATAAAACCGCCGGTCCTCGCGCGTTTCACAGGGCAGCCCAATGGCTTTGGCGTGGGTTTCATCCAAAGTCCCGCCCTCAATCAGCTCCGCTTTCCAGGCGGCTCTGTCCCCGCCATGGAACAACCAGTGGCGATGACCCCGGTCCTGCATCTGATTACTTGGAAGGTCCATCAGTGTCACACCAGTAGGCTTATGAACAATGTTCAAGCGAGAACTGCCCGCAACATGGCCCCGCTCATAATCCTGATATTCTTTGCCCGGATATGCCATGTCAGGATCCTTTGACGGTTGTTTCTTTTGCGGTCCGGTGCGATCACATCTCGCAGCCAGTAGACCTGGCGTGGATTTGCGGTTGATTGCAAGGCTGGTTGAACCCGTGCGGTAGGCGGGGAACCACCACACCTTGCGGGCCCTCAGATCCGCACCAGCCGGAACGCCGCACTTGCGGCCCAGCCTGCGACGACGGCCAGCAGCACTGCCACGATGCCCGATATCAGCGGGCGTTCGTGGGCGAGGTTGTACAAGAACCGCTCCAACCCTTCCTTGCGCACACCAATGATGCGTTCTTGTGTGTCGACCACGCGGCCATCGCGCGTGAGGAAAATCCGCACGCGGTATTCGCCATCTGTCAGGTTGGCAGGCAGGATCACATCGGTGCGAAACAGGGTTTCTTCCAGAAATTCGACCTTGCCCTGATCCAGACGATAAAGCCCGTTTTCGTCACGCAGGCGCAGCATGGCAATCACGAAATCACCCGCATTCGTCGCCTCGGATGTGATGCCGACGGCGCGGATGACGCGCGGGATGGTGATCTGGTAGCGCAGGTTTTCGGTGTCTTTCAGGATCGAAGTCAAAGGCCCGGTGGTGGCCACGGCATAAAAGGTGGGGGCGCTGTCAACGGTCACGGCCTCGGTGTTGATCCAGATGCCGGCGCGGCGGTCCTTGCGGCGGATGGTCAAGGGCACGGAGGGGCCTTCGACGGTAATGATGACCTCCATCGGGGCATCACTGGGGGCGGGGGCATCGCGTTTCACGGCACCGTAGATCAGGATTTCGGAACCATTGAAATTGGCGGTGATGGATACGGCGTTCTGCGACAGACCGGCCACGATTTCTTCGTCCGACGCAAGGGCGGGGGTGGCGAGCAGATATAGGAGGGCTGCGGCGCGGATCATGGCAGAAGGCCCGGCGTGATGGAGTACAGCTCGGACGGTTCCAGCAGCAGATCGAGGGCGATCTTGATGGCAACCGCCAGCACCAGAAGGGCCAGCAGGATGCGCAACTGTTCGGCCTTGAGCCGGACACCGACACGGGTGCCAAGCTGTGCGCCGATCACACCGCCGACAATCAGCAGCATTGCCAGCATCATATCGACGGTCTGGTTGGTGGTGGCGTGCATGATGGTGGTGAAGGCGGTGACAAAGATGATCTGGAACAGGGAGGTTCCGACGACAACCTTGGTGGGCATGCCCAGCAGGTAGATCATGGCAGGCACCATGATAAAGCCGCCGCCAACGCCCATGATGGCTGCGAGAAAGCCGACGAGCGCGCCGACGCCCAACGGAGGCAGCACGGAAATGTACAAGCCGGACGCGCGGAATTTCATCTTGAAGGGCAGGCCATGTACCCAAGTATGTACGCGGGCGCGACGCACGGGGCGGTTGGCGTTGCGGGCGGCCCACATACTGCGCAGGCTTTCCTGCAGCATCATGGCACCAATCAGGCCAAGGAAAATGACATAGGACAGTTGCACAAACAGATCGATCTGGCCCAGTGCGGTCAATTGGGCAAAGACCCAGATGCCGATGACGGACCCGACCATGCCGCCTGCCAGCAGCACAATGCCCATGTGAAAGTCGACCGCCTTGCGGCGCATCTGGGCCAGCACGCCGGAGACGGAAGAAGCGACAACCTGATTGGCACCGGTGGCCACGGCGACGGCAGGGGGGATGCCGATGAAAAACAACAAGGGCGTGATCAGAAACCCGCCACCGACGCCGAACATGCCGGACAGAAAGCCCACGACGGAACCAATGCCAAGGAGCAGGAAAGCGTCGGCCGATACCTCGGCTATGGGGAGGTAAAGCTGCATCTGCGCCCTGCCCGAAGGGATGGTGTTTTCCAAAGCGTTGCGCCCTTTGGTCGCCCAAGTCAAACGCTTGGATTGTCATAGCTGTATAGTGCCAGATTTCAGCGCATTGCCGTTCCAGATTTGTCGCAGTGGGGGGCGGGAGGTGCCAGTGTGGCCCGGCGATGGTGCGTGTGGTTGGGATGGCGGGTGCTGGGGCCCTTATCGTTCTTTCACATAGGGCTCGCCGCCCGCGCGGGGGGGGATGGCCTTGCCGATAAAGCCTGCCAGCACGATCACGGTCAGCGCATAGGGCAGCGCGTCAAGGGCGGGGACGGGGACCTTGAAGGTCAGGATATCTTCGACAATGTCGGGGCGCAGGGCGATGGCCTGAAAAAACCCGAACAGCAGGCAGGACCAGAGCGCCGCAATAGGCCGCCATTTGGCGAAGATCAGGGCAGCAAGGGCGATATAGCCACGCCCGGCGGTCATCTCGCGTCCGAAGCCCGCTTGCAGGGCGGTGGCCATATAGGCCCCGGCAAGGCCGCAGAGGATGCCGGTGATGGCGACGGCGGCAAAGCGCAGGCCGGTCACGCTGATGCCTGCGGTGTCGACGGAGGCGGGGTTTTCGCCGACGGCGCGCAGACGCAGGCCAAAGCGGGTGCGATACAGCAGCCACCATGAGGCGGGTGCGAGAAGGACGGCGACATAAACAAGGATCGAATGCCCGGAGATCACGTTGGCATAAAGCGGGCCGAGGATGGGGACGCCGGACAGCGCATCGGCAAAAGGCAGAGTGATTTCATACATGCGCGCGCCACCGGTCAGCGGGGGGGTGCGGCCGCCCTGACCAAACAGGCGTATGGCGATCAGAACAGAGATGCCGGAGGCGAGGAAGTTCAGGGCGACGCCGGAAATCAGCTGATTGCCGCGGAAGGTGATCGCGGCGATCCCGTGCAGGGCGGAAAACACAAGGGCGCCGCCAATGCCCGCCAGCAGACCAACCCAGACCGACCCGGACAGGAAGGCAACCGATGCCGAGGCCATGGCAGCGATCAGCATCTTGCCTTCCAGCCCGATGTCAAAGATGCCTGCGCGTTCGGAAAACAACCCGGCAAGACAGGCGAACAGCAACGGCGTGGCAAGGCGCATGGTGCTGTCGAGCAGTTGCAACAGGTCGGCGTAATCCATCAGGCGACCCCCTTGGTGCGCAACAGGGCGAAAACGCGGACGAGCATGCGTTCAACCATGTAATTCAGGGCACCGGTGAACAGGATGACAAGGCCCTGGATTACGATGCGCAATTCGATCGGGATCTTGGTCCACAGGCCCAGTTCTGCCCCGCCCTGAAACAAAAAGCCGAACAGCACGGCGGCAAGGACGACGCCGATGGGATGATTGCGGCCCATCAGGGCGACGGCGATGCCGATGAAGCCTGCGCCAGAGGCAGAGTTGATCAGCAGACGTTCCGCCTCGCCCATCACGTTGTTGATGGCCATCAGTCCGGCGAGGCCGCCCGACAGCAGCATCACGATCATGATGATCCGGGTGGGATTGATGCCAGCATAGCGGGCGGCGGGTTCTGATTTGCCATAGGCGCGGATCTGATAGCCGAGCCGGGTGCGCCAAAGCAGGGCCCAGACGCCCCATGCAGCGGCAAGGGCGATGAACAGGGTGACATTGGCGGGCACGCCCTTGGAAAAGATCAGGTTGAGTCCGGGGATCAGATCAAGCGTGGGCAGGCGGATGGCATCGCCAAAGCGGGCGCTGGCACTGTCCATCTGGCCTTGGGGGCGCAGCACATCGTTCAGGATATACACCAGCAGCGAGGCAGCGATGTAGTTGAACATGATGGTGGTGATCACGATATGGCTGCCGCGTTTGGCCTGCAGATAGGCGGGGATGGCGGCCCATGCGGCGCCAAAGGCGGCGGCCCCAAGGCTCGCGGCCAGCAGGGCGACGCTCCAATGCGGCCAAGGCACGGTCAGCAGGGCCACGGCGACGCCAAGCCCGCCAAGCTGTGCCTGCCCCTCGCCGCCGATGTTGAACAAGCCTGCGTGAAAGGCGATGGTGACGGCGAGCCCGGTAAAGATAAAGCTGGTCGCGTAGTAAAGGGTATAGCCCCAGCCGGAAGATGACATCAGCGCGCCGTCAACCATGACCGACAGCGCCTCACGCGGGGATTGACCGATGGACAGGATCACAAGGGCCGAGATGATGGCAGCGAGGGCGAGGCTGACCAATGGCACAAGGGCGATGTCGGCCCAGCGGGGAAGGCGGTCCATTAGATAGCCCCTTTTTCGCGGGTTGTTGTAGTGCCAACCCCCGTTAAGGCATAAAGATTCTTCAACTCTTCTGATCTTCGTGCAGCGACGAAGTCCAAAAGGCTTAGGAGTTCTTGAACAGATATTTCGATCACACCCGCAAATTCGCTTTTCGGATTTTTACTTGCGACACTATGGATGCTGACCGTCACCGCACCGAGTTCAGTCCGCACATCTTCGAGACTAAGTAATTGGTCAAACACCACCTCGGTAATAGCGTTCTTGGCCAACCTGTTCTTTGCGTGTGTCGTTAGCTTCATCAGGCGGCCCCTTTTTCAGGCGTCACGACCCCGGCCATCAGCAAGCCCAATTCACGTTCGTT
>JANNKX010000176.1:0-4943 GCA_031396505.1 Rhodobacterales bacterium | reverse complement strand
CGGCTGGGGCAGGCGCGGGGGATGCGGGCAATGCGGCTAAGCCATGTGGAAAACGACCCGGCGAATGATGCGGCGGCACCGGCACCGGACATGGCGGCGGTGCAGGAAGACTTCACCGCACGCGGGCGGCGGGGGCAGTCTGCAGAAGCCGTATCAGACGATGCGGTGTCACCGATGGCAGACCTGGTGTCCGGGCTGGGATTTGACAGTGATGATATGGCGCAGGTCGATGCGATGGGCGGCATCATGGGCGCGTAAGGCGCGGGCGCTATTTCACGTCATAGTCAATGCAAGCCAGCACCGGATAAGATTGACCCATGATGGCGACAAAGGCGGCATCAGTGGCGGCCAGCAGATCGGGCGGGACGGCGTGCCAAGCGGCGCGCGATGACCAACGGATCACCAGATGCAGGATGTCGGGGGTTTGCGGATGGCTCCAGACCTCTTTGCCCAGATAGCCGTCGTTCCGGGCCAGCGCGGCCGACCATATCGCGGCATCAGCGGTGACATAGCGGGCATGATCGGCGACGGGCACGCGGATTTGCAACCATTCGATGACCATGTGTCAGACCCTTGCCATGCGGCTGGCCCAGAGTGACAGCGCCACGGCGGCCAGCATGAAGGCGGCACCGGCCCAAGGCATCAGGTGGGATGCGGCATCAACCAGCCGCCCACCCGATGCGCTGCCCAAAGACTGGCCGAGGTAGACCACGGATGTATTCAACGCGACGGTGGCAGAGGCAAGGGCGGGCGCGATGGCAACAAGGCGGCTTTGCTGCAGGGAATTCGAGGCAAAGCCACCCAGCCCCCAAAGCGCGCCACCGATCAGGAACACCGTCAGGTTGCCGGAGCCCAGCCCGATGATGGCAAGCCCTGCGGCCATCAGCAGAAGGGCAATGGCGATTGTGGCATCAATGCCGATGCGGCCCGCGATGCGAGCGCCGACAAAATTGCCGACCACGCCAAGCCCGCCGACAATCAGGAAGGTGACGGAAACAGCTTGGGCGGAGGCAGCATAGGGGCCCTTCAACAGGGGCGAGAGATATGTGAACAGGGTAAACTGCCCCGACATCGATAGGAGCGTGACACCCAGCACGATCAGCAAAACGGGGTTGGTCAGCACGCGACCCCACGCAGCAAGGTCGATGCGCGGGGTCACCAGACCGCCGGGCACACAGCGCCAGACGATCACGGCCATGGCGGCGGACAGGGCACCAAGGGCGGTAAAAGTACGCTGCCAGCCGATCGTCTCGGCCAGCAGGGCGCCTACGGGGATGCCTGCAACCGATGCCAGCGACCAGCCAATGAAGATGAATGCGATGGCACTGCCACGCTGGGCGGCGGGCACCATCAGCCCGACGGTTGCGGCGGCCTGCGGGGTAAAGATCGCAGCACCGATCAGGGTTATCGCGCGCAACACCAGAAGGGTGGTGAAATCGGTGGTCAGCGTGGCCCCGATATGACCTGCGGCATACAGGGACAGGGCGAAGGCGAGCAGAATGCGGCGGTCTATGCGGCTGGTCCAGCCGGCAAGCAGGGGCGCGCCGATGCCGACGACGATGCCGCCGACCAGCATCAACTGCCCGGCACGCCCGGCATCGACGGCGAAATCGGCCATGAAGGCGGTCAGCATGCCCGCGGGCAACAGGACACCGGTGCCAATCACAAGATTGCCCAGAAGCAGGGCCCACAGGGCCGTGTTCGCGGATGCACCTGATGTTGCCATGAAACGCCGCCCCATTGTTTGACAGGCACAGTGGCAAGGCCGCGCGGCAGGCACAAGGGGGGCTTGCGGGATGGGTGATGCGTGGGCAGTGTAAGCGGATAGCAAAGGGATCACTGACATGCGCAGCGTGATGTGTTTTGGCGACAGCAATACCCATGGCACGATGCCGATTGCATCGCTGGCCGCGCGCGGACGGTTTGGCGGGGCCGACCGCTGGACCACGCATTTCGCGGGTGCCTTGCCGGGGTGGGAGGTGATTGTCGAAGGGCAACCGGGCCGCACGACGGTGCATGATGACCCGATTGAAGGGCCGCATCGCAACGGGTTGCGGGTGTTACCGGCCCTGTTGGAATCGCACGCGCCATTGGACGCGGTGGTGATGATGCTGGGCACAAATGACTTGAAGGCACGGTTTGCGGTAACGCCTTTGGACATTGCGCTGTCGTTGGAAAAGCTGGTGGCGGTGGTGCGGGGCAGTGGGGCGGGGCCGGATGGCGCGGCACCACGCGTGATGCTGGTGGTGCCACCGCCGATTGTGGAGATCGGCTGCCTTGCAGGGATGTTTGCAGGGGGTGCGGCAAAATCGGGGGCGATGCAGAGCGAGATCGCGATGGCCGCGGGGCGGGCAGGGTGCCCGGTATTTCATGCCGGTCCGCATCTGGTGGTGTCCGGGATGGACGGCATTCATTATGACGCGCCGATGCTGCCTGCCTTCGGTCTTGCGCTGAGCCAGGCTTTCCGGCACCACTTCGGTGACTGACATGTTAGCCGGGAGTTGGGCATGGGACGACTGAGCGGCAAGACGGCGCTGGTCACGGCGGCGGGGCAGGGCATCGGGCGGGCGTCCGCACTTGCCATGGCGGCGGAAGGCGCACGGGTGATCGCGACGGATGTGAACCGCGAGACATTGGCGGAACTGGCGGCGGCGGGACTGGAGACGCGGCATCTGGATGTGCGCGATGCGATGTCGGTGGCGGCGGCGGTGCAACCCGTTGATATCTTGTTTAATTGTGCGGGGTTCGTGGCGGCGGGCACGATTCTGGATTGTGATGAGGATCAGTGGAATTTCAGCGTGGACCTGAACCTGACGGCAATGCACCGGATGTGCCGGGCGTTTCTGCCGGGGATGCTGGCGCAAGGGCATGGGTCGATCATCAACATGGCCTCGGCGGTGGGGTCATTGATCGGGGCACCGAACCGCTATGTCTATGGGGTGACCAAGGCGGGGGTGATCGGGCTGACCAAGGCGATTGCGGCGGATTTCATCACCAAGGGCATTCGCTGCAATGCGGTCTGCCCCGGCACGGTGGAAAGCCCTTCACTGGAACAACGACTGCGCGCGACGGGGGATTATGAGGCGGCGCGAAAGGCATTCATCGCGCGCCAGCCGATCGGGCGGATCGGCCAGCCGGAGGAAATCGCGGCGCTGGTGGTCTATCTGGCGAGCGATGAAAGCAGTTATACCACGGGTGTGGCCCATGTGATTGACGGCGGCTGGACGCTGACCTGACCGCCCTTGCGTGGCGGGCGGGCACGAAGCCAATCGCATTTGAAACCGCTTTGGACGGTGTTTCCCGCAGAATTATTTGCATAAGTGATGGCCTTCGGTGGAAATGTTTGCGATAACATAAAGCGCTTTGATTGATGTGGTGTAGCGCTGCTATGCAGCATTTGTGCTTGACCGCCTTGCCAAGGCGGGCGTTACTGAACCAGAGTGAACGCCATGATGAACGGACCCCAAGCATTGACCGATCAAAGCATGACCCCGAACCTGCTGCAAAGCGACGTGCTGCGCCACCTGACCTTCACGCTGGGCAAGGATGCCGATCACGCATCCATCTATGACTGGCGAATGGCGCTGTCGTTTGCCATTCGTGACCGGATTGTGGGGCCTTGGTTTGCCAGCACGCGCCAGACCTGGGCCGAGGACCGCAAGCGGGTTTATTATCTGTCGATGGAATTTCTGATCGGGCGGATTCTGGAGGATGCGACCGTCAATCTTGGCCTGCGTGATATGGCGCAGTCGGTGATGGCGGATTTCGGACAGGATTTCGCGGCCATTGTGGGCGATGAACCGGATGCCGCACTTGGCAACGGCGGCCTTGGGCGGCTTGCAGCTTGTTTCATGGAGAGTATGGCGACGCTGGGCTGCCCGGCCTATGGCTATGGCATCCGCTATGAACACGGCCTGTTCCGGCAGCGGTTCGAGGGCGGTCAGCAGGCGGAAGCCCCCGAAGACTGGCTGAACCAGCAGCACCCGTGGGAATTTGAGCGGCCCGAGTCCGCCTACACCATCGGGTTCAAGGGTGCGGTCGAGGTGCGCGATGGGCGCGATATCTGGGTGCCGGGTGAGACGGTGTTTGCATCGGCCTATGACACGCCGGTGGTGGGCTGGCAGGGCAAATGGGCCAATACGCTGCGGCTGTGGGGGGCGAAGCCGACGACGATGTTTGACCTCGCGCGGTTCAACCGGGGCGATTATGCTGCAGCGGCGGAGCCAGAAGCGCTGGCTCGGACGCTGAGCCGCGTACTGTATCCCGATGATACGACGTATCAGGGGAAAGAGCTACGCCTGATGCAGGAGTTTTTCCTGACATCGGCCGCGCTGCAGGATATCTTGCGGCGGTTCCTCGACAATCATTCCGACCTGCGGGCCTTGCCTAAATTCGTGGCAATCCAGATGAATGACACGCATCCGGCGATTGCGGGGCCGGAACTGATCCGTCTGCTGACGGATCAGCATGGGATGGAGTTTAACGAGGCGCTGGAAACGGCGCAGGCCTGTCTGGGGTATACCAACCACACGCTGCTGCCCGAGGCGCTGGAACGCTGGGCGACGTTTACATTCGGCAACGTGCTGCCGCGCCATATGCAGATCGTGGAGCGTATCGACGGCTGGCACCGGCGCACCTATCCGAGCCGCCCGCACTATGTGGGGATTGTGAAGCATCACGAAGTGCGGATGGGCGAGTTGGCCTTTATCATGGCGCACAAGGTGAACGGGGTGTCGGCGCTGCATTCCGACCTGATCAAGCAGAACCTGTTTCCCGAACTGAACCGGCTGCACCCTGGCCGGATCATCAACCAGACCAACGGGGTAACCCCGCGCCGCTGGCTCAAGATGGCGAACCGGCCGCTTTCCGCGCTGATCACCGACAGCATCGGGCCGGGCTGGGAAGATGACCTTGACCGCCTGCGCGGGATCGAGGCGCATGTC
>JANNKX010000146.1:0-17173 GCA_031396505.1 Rhodobacterales bacterium | reverse complement strand
TTGAGGCCTATCTGCTGGAAATCCTGTCGGAATATCAGATCACGATTCCGGAATTGGGCACCATCACCGCGGTCACGAAGCCCATCGTGATCCTGACGTCGAACGGCACGCGTGATCTGTCGGACGCACTGCGACGGCGGTGCATTTACACCTATGTGGATTACCCAGACCGCGCGACGGAAATGGCGATCTTGCGGGCGCATCATCCGGGGGTGGAGGCACGGCTGGCCGGGCAGATCGTGGGCTTTGTGCAGGCGCTGCGCAAGGAGGAGTTGGAAAAGGTGCCGGGGGTGGCGGAAAGTCTGGACTTTGCGGCGGCGCTGGCGGGCCTTGGCATCAATGATCTGACGGATGATCCGGTGGCCCTGCAGGCGGCATTGGTGACTTTGCTGAAAACGCAGGGCGACCGGGCATCGGTGACGCGCGAAGTGGCGCAGCGGCTGGCTGGAAAGGCCGCGTGATGGCACAGGTCACGCGGTTTGCGAGGCGCAGTGCGGGGCCCGCTGACCGGATGGCGGATTTCATGGCCCATCTGCGGGGCAACGGGATGGCGCATGGCGTGACCGATACCTGCACCGCACTGGCGGCGCTGACAGTGATCAATGCGGGCGATGTGGGCGAGGTGCGCGCAGCGCTAAAGGCCGTCTGCGCGCGCAACGCGGATGATTTTGCGCGCTTTGACGATCTGTTCGCGGCATTCTGGTTGAACCGGGGGCGCGAACGTCAAGGGCAGGCCAAGGGGCCGGTGTCAGAACGCCAGCGGTCGGCACAGATCGGTGACCTTGGTGACAGTTCGGGGTCGGGGCGGGCCGACAGCCCGGACAGCGAGGGTGCTGGGGCGGTGGCACAATCGGGCAAGGGGCGGCTTACGGGATCGCGGGTGGCCAACCTGATGCGGATGGATCTGCGCGATGTGGTGACCCCGGCGGATATGGTGCTGGCGCAAGACACGGCGACGCGGTTGGCGCGGGCGATCCGGGACCGCCGGTCGCGGCGCAGGCGGGCGGACAAGCGGGGCGAAACGCTGGATCTGCGGCGCATCATCCGGGCGAGCCTTGGCACCGGGGGGGAGCCTGTGCGCCTGCACCGCAGGGTGCGGCCGGACCGGCCGGTCAAACTGGTGGCGATACTGGATGTGTCGGGGTCGATGACGGTGTATGCGCGGGTCTTTCTGGCGTTTCTGAAGGGGCTGATGGGGGCGGATACAAGCACCGATGCGTATCTGTTTCACACGCGCCTTGTGCGGATCACCGATGCGTTGCGCGACCCGGATGCATTGCGCGCGGTGAACCGGCTGTCGCTGTTGGCCCAAGGGTTTGGCGGGGGCACGCGGATCGGGGGCAATCTGGCGGCGTTCAATGCGCACTATGCCAAGCGGCTGGTATCGGGGCGGTCGGTGGTCATGATCCTGTCGGATGGGTTTGATACGGACCCGCCTGAGGTTCTGGCCGATGTGCTGGCGCGCCTGAAAAAGCGGGGCTGCCGGGTGATCTGGTTGAATCCGCTGAAGGGGTGGCAGGGCTATGCGCCTGTGGCGGCGGGGATGGCGGCGGCGTTGCCGTATCTGGATCTGTTTGCGGCGGCGAATACGCTGGCGGCGCTGGCGGCTCTTGAGCCGGTATTTGCCAAGATATGAAGGGCGATGGGGTGACGATACGGGCAACGGATATTCTGGAGCATGTGGCGGCGTTGACGGCAGCGGGGCAGGCCTTCGCGCTGGCGACGGTGGTGCGGACGGTGGATGTGACGGCGGCCAAAGCGGGGGCGAAGGCGGTGATCCGGGCAGATGGCACGATCACGGAAGGCTGGATCGGGGGGGGCTGCGCGCGCGGTGCGGTGTTGAAGGCGGCGCGCGAGGCGCTGGCAGACGGGCAGCCGCGGTTGATTTCGGTCAGCCCGGAGGATGTGCTGGCGGCGCAGGGGGTGGTGGCGGGCGATCTGCGCGACGGGGTGCGTTTTGCACGGTCGATGTGCCCCAGCCGGGGAACAATGGATATTTTCGTGGAACCGGTGATCCCGCGCCCGATGCTGGTGATATGCGGGTCAAGCCCGGTGGCGATTGCATTGGCACAGCTTGCGCCGCAGTTTGATTTCGCGGTGACGGCATGCGCGCCAGAGGCGGAGTTGGCGGCGTTCGGGGGTATTGCGTCGATTGCGGGCTATGATCTGACGGGTGTTGCGCAGGTGCCGTTCATTGTGGTGGCGACGCAAGGCAAGGGTGACGAGGCGGCACTGCGCGCGGCCCTTGGGGTAGATGCGCGCTGTGTGGCCTTTGTCGGCAGTCGCACGAAGATGACGGCGCTGCGGGCAAGGCTGGGTGATGTGCCGGGGGAGCGGCTGGCGGCGGTGCGGGCGCCGGCAGGGCTGGATCTGGGGGCGATCACGCCTGCGGAAATCGCGCTGTCGATCATGGCGGAAATGGTGGTGCAACGGCGCAGGGGGCAGCGGGGGGGCGTGGGATGACGCGCCTGTGGCGGTGGTTTGTGATATGACGCGTGCAGGCGGATCATACGCCGCTGGACAAGGTGGCATTGCTGACGTCGATCAGGTACCCCGGCTGCTGACCCCCTTTCGCGCGGGGCGTGAAGCCGTTACACCGCGCGGTGATCGTTTATCCGCGCGAGGCCCCGATGCCCATGTCTGCCCCCGGCATCAGCCTTGCGGATGTTAATCTGACATTGTCGGGCAAAGCCATTCTGACGGGGATCACGGCCACGCTGGTGGAGCGGCGCATCGGGATCATCGGGCGGAACGGGTCTGGCAAGACGACGCTGCTGCGGGTGATGGCGGGGTTGGTTGCACCTACGTCGGGTCTGGTGCGGCTGGGCGGGGTGGACCCGTTTGCCGATCGCAAGGCGACGCTGGGTGCGTTGGGGATATTGTTCCAGAACCCGGATCATCAAATCCTGTTTCCGACGGTGGAAGAAGAGATCGCCTTTGGTTTGTGTCAGCAGGGACACAGCACAGCGCAAGCGCGCGAGATGGCGTTGCAGACCTTGGGCGCGCATGGGCGCAGCCATTGGGCAAAGGCCGCGACACATACGCTGTCGCAGGGGCAGCGGCATTATCTGTGCCTGATGGCGGTGCTGGTGATGGCACCGGACACAATCCTGCTGGACGAGCCGTTTGCCGGGCTTGATCTGCCAACGCAGATGCGGCTGAAGCGCAGCTTTGATGCGCTGCCACAACGGCTGGTGACGATCACGCATGATCCGGGTGCCGTGGCGGAGTACGACCGTATTCTGTGGATCGAGGGGGGGCGGGTACAGATGGACGGCACACCGACACAGGTGCTGCCTGCGTTTTTCGCAGCCATGCAGGCGGCAGGGGGGGATGATGCTGACACTGACCTCGCCGGTTGAGACGCGGTTTCACGGGTTGCCTGTGGGGGTGAAACTGGCGGGGCTGTGCGCGTTCACGCTGTGGCTGTTTGCGGTGGATGATCTGGGGTGGTTGGCTGCATCGCTGGCCGCCGTTGTGGCGTGTTACGCAACGGGCGGCCGTCTGTTTGCGGCAAACGGGGCGCGGATGCTGTGGCCGCTGTGGCCCTTTGTGGTGATTGTGGGGGTCTGGCATGGGGTGACGGATGCGCCTTGGCAGGGCGTGGCAATCATCCTGCGGATGATCACGGCAGTGGCCGCGGCCAATCTGGTGACGATGACAACGCGGCTGGCGGACATGATTGCGGTGATTGAGTGGCTGGCGCGGCCTTTGGGACGCATCGGGCTGCCGCCGCGGCGGCTGGCGCTGGCGATTGCGCTGGTGATCCGGTTCGTTCCGGTTTTGGCACAGAATGCAGCCCGCATCACCGAGGCGTGGGGCGCGCGGTCGGCGCGGCGGGCGCGGTGGCGGGTTCTGCCCGCGCTGATGCTGTCGGCGATCGATGATGCAGACCGGGTGGCCGAGGCCTTGCGCGCACGTGGCGGCGTGGGCTAAGCCTGCGGGCGAAAACAAGAAGGACCAGACATGGAACGCAATCTCGCCTATATCTCATTGTTCGCCGCGCTGATTGCGGTGCTGGGTCTGGTGCCCAAGATCGACCTTGCGGCAGGCGTGCCGATCACGGCGCAGTCTTTGGGGATCATGCTGTGCGGCACGGTGCTGGGTGCGCGGCGTGGGGCCTTGGCGGTGCTGTTGTTTCTGGCGTTGGTGGCGGTTGGATTGCCGTTGCTGGCAGGCGGGCGTGGCGGGCTTGGGGTGTTTGCCGGCCCGTCGGCGGGCTATCTGATCGGCTTTCCGGTGGCGGCTTTCGCATCAGGCTGGATCATGGAGCGCACGAGCATGGGCACAGGGATTGCTGCGTTTTGTGCGGCAGTGATTGGCGGGATTGCGGTGCTATATGCGTTTGGCATCCCGGGCATGGCAATCGTGCTGGATAAAACAATTGTCGAGGCCGCGCATATCGCGATCGCGTTCCTGCCGGGGGACGCGGTGAAATGCGTGCTGACAGGGATTGTGACGGCGGCGATTGCGAACATGCGCCCGGGCACGCTGTTGTCGCGCGGGGCCTGAGCGCCTTAAAGGCCAAGCGCGTCGCGCAGGGACGTGGTGCGGGTGCGGGCGACGGGCACGCGCGTCAGGCCGGGCGTGCCCTGAAACATGCAATAGCCATGATCCTTGGCACGCTCATAGGCCGAGACCTGGGCAAGGTTGACGATCCAGCTGCGATGCACCCGCATGAAACCGGGGGGCAGGCGTTCTTCGGCCTGGGTGACGGACCAGGGGCAGAACACTGGCCCGGAATCGAGATAGGCTGTCGTATAATGCCCTTCGGCGTGGATCGCGCGGACCGCGTCGAAGGGTACAAGATGAGTGCGATTGTCGCGTTCATAGGGCAGGCGGGTGGCGGTGGGTTCGGGTGCGGCGCGCTGTGCCATCATGGGCGGGGCGGGGGCCAAGGGGGGTGCAGGTTGACGGATCATGAAGCTGGCACCTGACAGCAGGAATGCGCCGGAAATGACAAATACCGAAAGCAGCACAAGCACGGCGATCTGCGCATTGTCCAACCGGGGCGAGGCGATGTCGGTCAGGGTGGCGGGCAGAAAGCTGGTTTGCAGCATCGCGGCGAAATGCACAACGGCGACGGCGGTGCCAAACACGACGGATGCCAAGAGCATGTTGCGTTCGGTGCGTCGCCCGTAGGCGATCCCGATAGCGGTGATGCCAAGTGCGACGGCAAGCAGGGTGGCGGCCACAATGCTGGCGGGGGCATAGACGGGCAGGCAGCCCTGAATGGCGGACAGCCCGACATAGTGCATGACAACGATACCGATGCCCAGAATGGCACCGGAGGTGGCCATGGCGGTGCGGGTGCGATGTGCAAAGTGCATGATCAGCAAGGCCACGCCCGCGAGCAGAATGGCAATCAGTGCGGAGGCGATGGTCAGGATCAGTTCGTATGACACGGGAATGCCAAAACGCATGGCAAGCATGGCGACGAAATGCATGGACCAGATG
The DNA here is from genome assembly GCA_031396505.1 of Rhodobacterales bacterium. Lineage (GTDB taxonomy): Bacteria > Pseudomonadota > Alphaproteobacteria > Rhodobacterales > Rhodobacteraceae > JAAFHS01. The sequence goes on along the minus strand of JANNKX010000146.1, from coordinate 11,716 downwards.
CCGCCGCCAAGGGCAATCGCGGCCATGACGATGCGCACCTGACGCGGACCAATGGCAACGGCGGACAGGCCGCGCGTCAGGCTAAGCCCGGTAAAGGTAGCCATCAGCGCTATCAGGATCGAGGCGAGCACAAGCCAAAGATTATAGGTGTAGACAACCATCGTCGCTGTTGTGCCCCGCGCGCCACTGGGACGGGGCGATGCGTTACCGCCCGGCGTTCCGAAGGCAATCTATGGACGGCTGCAATTTTCTGTCAATCATTGTGAAGGGGCGGGCGGGGGCTGTGGTGTCACATCTGCGGCAAAATGATCGGGGAAGAATGCAGCGGCGGCGCAGAGCACGGTTTGCAACCCCTCAAGCCGGGGGTAGGGGGCGGCTTGGGTGACGATGTCCATCCAGACGCCTTCGGATGTCAGACGGATCACGCGGGCAATGCGCGCGGCATCACGACCGGGCGGCAGCAGGGCGGCGCAAAGGGTTTCCAACTTGGTGATATAGGCGAGGTCGTTTGGGCCGCATTCCTGTTGGTACAAGGGCCGCCCTTGGGTTTCGCCCCAGAAGGCACACCAGGCCGACAGGCGTTCTGATGTGCACAGATGGGGGGTGAAATCGGCGCGGATCATGGCATTCAGTTGGGCACTTGGGTCAGCGCCAGCGGCCTGCACGGCCTTTTGCCAGTTTTCATGATATTCGTCGGACAGATACTTCAAGGTTTCCGAAAGCAGCAATTCCTTGGTCTGAAAATGGAAATTCACCAGCCCATGCGACAGGCCAGCAACCTTTGCCACCTCGGTCAGGGTGGTGCGGGCAAAGCCGCGGGTGGCGATGACGGAAATCGTCGCCTCGATCAACTGGCGGCGGCGCGCATCGCGGGACAGTTTGCGCGGCGGTGGCGGTGGGGTATCCTCGGTCATGGTGGCGCGTCCGATCAGATGACATGTCTGTGTTTAACCAAAATCGGGGGACAGGGAAGCGGTGTTTGAAATTCTGATTGACAGCATAGTCAAAATCTTGCGACCGTGGGGGCGGGCCGAGAAGAGGACCAAAAGATGCTGCCAATCCCGACGCGCGACCTGACGAAATCAAATGCGCAGTTCCGCCGGGCGGTTAAGCGGCTGCCACTCGGGGTATCATCGACGTTTCGGTATTGGGGGGACGATCGCACGATTTATGTCAGCCATGGCAAGGGTGGGCGGACGTTCGATATCGACGGGAATGGCTATGTCGATTACCGGCTGGGCTATGGTCCTGCGATCCTTGGGTATGCCGATGACCGGGTCGATGCGGCGGCCGTGCGCGGTATGCAGGTGGGCGGCGTGTTCGCGTTGTCTACGGAACGCGAGTTGGTCGTGGCCGACAGGATTGCCGCGATGGTACCGGCGGCGGAACTGGTGCGGTTTTCCAATTCGGGGACGGAAGCCGTGATGGCGGCATTGCGTCTTGCGCGGGCGTACACGGGGCGCGATTCCTATCTGCTGGTGGAAGGGGGCTATCACGGGCTGTTCGACGCGGCGATGTGGATGGCGAATGTGGAGGACTGGGAGCATGGGTCGAACGTTGACCCGACGGTCGTTTCCTATGGCAAGGGCATTCCGCAGACATTGAAGGAATTGGCGCATCTGGTGCCGATGAACGATATGCAGCGGCTGGAAGATACGTTCAAACGGCATGGGCATACGTTGGCGGCGATGCTGATCGAGCCGATCCAAGGCAATTGCTGCGGGATCATGGCGCGGGTCGAATATGTGCAACTGGCGCGGCGGCTGTGCGACGAATACGGCGTGATGCTGATCATCGACGAGGTGAAAACCGGGTTCCGCGTGGGGAAGGGCGGCATTCAGGGCATCATGGGGGTGCGGCCCGATATCACGACATTCGCCAAGGCGGTGGCGAATGGCTATCCGATCGCGGTGGTGGCGGGACGCGAGGACGTGATGCGGACCTTTCGCTATGGGGGCGCGTCACACGGGGGCACATATACGGCGCATTCGGTTTCCTTGGCGGCGGCGGAGGAATGCCTGCGTATCTTGGATGAAACCCCCGCGCTGGAGACGCTGGCCACGCATGGGCGCAACCTGATGACGGGGATATCGGCCATTCTGGATGCGCGCGGGATTGTGCATTCCTATACCGGGCATCCGGCGATGTTCGGGCTGTTCTTCGCGGAAACGCCGCCCGACAATTATCGGGCGTGGAAAACGTCGGATTACAGTTTCTATGACCAGATGGCCTATTTCCTGCATGATCTGGGCGTGATCGTCGAACCCGACAGCCGCGAGCCGTGGTTCATGTGCGAGGCCCACGGGGTCGATGCCACCTGCCTGCCCGATACGCTGAAGGCTGTGGAAATGGCCGTGGACCTGACATTGCAGCACATGGAACAGGCCGCGCAATGAACTATGACGCGGTCATCGTGGGGGCGGGGCATAACGGGCTGGTGGCGGCGTGTTATCTGGCACGCGCGGGGCTGGATGTCTGCGTGGTGGAAAAGAACGATTGGGTCGGCGGGGCGGCGGTCAGCCGGGAATTGTATCCGGGGTTTACCTATTCGAACTGTTCGTATGTGTCGTCGCTGTTTCGCCCCGAGATCATGCGCGATCTGGAACTGGCCAAGCACGGTCTGCAAATCCTGCCCTATGAGGGGGGGGCGATGTTCACCGAGGGCGGCGGCTATCTGGGCATGTTCCGCGACCATGATGCGAACCGGCGCGAATTTGCGCGGCATTCACAACGCGATGCAGAAAGCTATGACCGCTATTCGCGCGATGTGCTGCGGCACTGTCGTTTTATAAGGCCGCTGCTGATGCGGACGCCACCCGACCCATCATCGTTCCGGCCGCGTGATCTGGCGGAACTGGCATGGTTGGGCAAACAGATGTTCGGCCTTTCGGAGGCCGCGATGTACGACATGATCCGGTTCTGGACGATGTCGATTTCCGATTTTCTGGACGGCTATTTCGAAAACGGGGTCATCAAGGCCTATCAGGCGGTTGGGTCGATCATCGGCACGGCCTTGGGGCCGATGTCGCCGGGCACCGCCTATGTGCTGCTGCATCATGCGATGGGGGATGTGGATGGAAACGTTGGTGCCTGGGGCTATGCGCGTTGGGGGATGGGGTCGATCACGCGGGCGCTGGCGGCATCGTTGCAAGCATCGGGCGGGGTGATCCGGCAGGGGCAGGGGGTGGAACAGATACGGGTGGAACATGGCCGCGCCGTGGGGGTGGTGCTGGCAAACGGGGATGAGGTGCGCGGCCGCCGCGTAGTGTCGAACATGGATGTCAAACGGACGTTCCTGAAGCATGTGCCGGAATACGAACTGCCGGGGGAATTCGTCAAACGGGTGCGTGCGTTCAAGACACGCGGATCGTCGGGCAAGTTGAACATCGCACTCGATTGTGCGCCGCGTTTCACCGCGCTGCCAGAGGGTGCGCCGAACATCAAGGGCGATCTGCATTTCACGGATTCCATTGAGAAAATGGAGCGCGCCTATGACGACTGGAAAGATGGTCATTTCAGCCGTGACCCGTTTCAGGACATGATGATCCCGACGATGATCGATCCGACGATGGCGCCGCCGGGCAAACATTTCATGTCATGTTTCGTGCAATATGCGCCCCCCAAGATCGAAGGGCGGGATTGGACGGATGCTGACCGCGATGCGTTTGGCGCAACCTGTATCGACCAGATCGAGAAATACGCGCCAGGGTTCAAAAACAGTATCTTGCACGTCGAAGTGCGCACGCCGCGCGAACTTGAAGCCGAAGTTGGGCTGACGGATGGCAATATCTTTCAGGGTGAGCTGACGTTCGATCAGTTGCTGTTTAATCGCCCCGTGCCGGGCTGTGCGCAATACCGATCGCCGATCCGCGATTTGTGGATGTGCGGATCGTCCACCCATCCGGGGGGCGGTGTGATGGGCGCGCCGGGGCGCAATGCGGCGGCGGAAATTCTGCGCGATATCGGCAAGCCTGCGCGTGACATGAGCGATGCCTATGCCGTCTTGTGATGTGATCATCATCGGGGGTGGGGTCAACGGGTTGGCCTGTGCGGTGCGGTTGCAGATGGCGGGGCGGCGGGTGGTCCTGTTGGAAAGTGCGGCGGAGGTCGGCGGTGCGATGCGGGGCGCGGAGTTCGCGCCGGGGTTTCGCAGCCCCGGATTGGCGCATCTGTCGCACGGGATTGATGCGCGAGTGGCCGACGGGATGGATCTGGACCGGCATGGACTGCGCTATGTGACAGGGGCGGTGGCATCGACCGCGCTGTCGGTGACGGGGGATCATCTGGTGTTGGGCGGCGCGTTTGGCGCGCAAATGCACGGTGCGGATGCAGACCGGGTGGCATGGGCGGCGCTGCGGGCGAAACTTCTGGCCTTTGCCGGGGTGCTGGCGCCGTTTCGCGCAATGGCACCGCCGCGACTGGCGCGCGGTGTGGGCAATGATCATCTGCGGCTGGCGCGGTTGGGATTGGGCGTGCGGGCGCTTGGCAAGACGGATTTCCGCGAATTGCTGCGCATGCTGCTGACCAATGTGGCCGATGTTCTGGATGATGAACTGACGGACGACCGGCTGAAGGGGCTGGTGGGGTTTGATGCGACACTGGGCGCATGGTTGGGACCGCAGTCACCCAATTCGGTGATATTGCTGCTGAACCGGCTTTCGATGGCGGCGGGCGCGTTGGCGCTGCCTGCGGGGGGCGTGGGGGCGGTGGCGGATGCGATGGCGGATGCGGCGGTGGCGCGGGGCGTGGTGATCCGGAGGGGGGTGCCTGTGGCCAGCATGATCGTTAAGAGCGATCAGGCTGTGGGGGTGGTGTGTACGGATGGCACGGAATTGCGCGCGGACGTGGTGGTATCGGCGATCAACCCCAAGACGACGTTCCTGCAACTGGTCGGGCCACGGCATCTGGATACCGGGTTCGTGCGGCGGATCAGGGATATGAAATCGCGGGGGGCGGCGGCGAAGCTGCATCTGGCGCTGTCGCGCGCACCCGATTTCCGGGGCGCGGACCTTGCGTCGCGGCTGGTGATCGCGCCGTCACTGCGCGCGGTGGAAAATGCCTTTAATGCGGTGAAATACGGCGAGGTGCCCGCCGCGCCGGTGATGGAAATCATGCTGCCGTCGGCGCATGAGGCGGGGCATGCGCCGGATGGCCAGCATCTGCTGTCGGCCATCGTGCAGTTTGCGCCGCATGATCCACGGGCGGGGCAGGATGCGGCGCGGGGGGCCATGCTGGAGGCGGCTTTGGCGCAGTTGGAGGCCTATGCGCCGGGGCTGCGGGCGACGGTCCTGCACAGTGAAATGCTGATGCCCTACGACATCGAAGCGCGTTACGGCATGGTGGGCGGCAACTGGCATCATGGCGAATTGAGCGTGGAGCAGATGTTCTTTCTGCGCCCGACCCCTGGGATTGCGCAACACGAAACGCCGCTGTCGGGGCTGTGGCTGGCGGGGGCGGGGTGCCATCCGGGGGGTGGTATTTCGGGGACGGCGGGATGGAACGCGGCGGGGCGGATCATGGAACAGGTGCGGCGATGAAGGATGATCTGCGCCATTATCAAACGCCACTGCGCCAGACGCCGTTCCACGCACGCACGGGCCCGGCCAACCGGTTGAACGCATGGGGGGCGTGGGCGGGGTACACCACAGCGATGGTGTTTGACGATGCGGCGATGGAATACACGGCGATCCGCAATGCGGCGTCCGTCTATGATCTGTGCCCGATGGTGAAATACCGCATCACGGGGCCGGATGCAGCGGCCTATCTGAACCGCCTGACGGTGCGGGGTGTGGGCAAATTGTCGGTCGGCGGTGTGCAGTATACGGTCTGGTGCGATGATGCGGGGCAGGTTCTGGATGACGGGACGCTGTTCCGGCTGGGGTCACAGGATTATCGGCTGTGCTGTCAGGAACGGCATTTACCGTGGTTGCTGGACAGTGCGTTTGGCTTTGACGTGGGGATTGTCGACGAAACCGAGGGTGTGGCGGCGCTGTCGTTGCAGGGGCCGTGCAGCGCGACGGTGTTGCAGGCGGCGGGGTTCGATGTGGCGGGGTTGCGGCCGTTCCGGATGGCAACGTTTGCCTTTGGCGGGGGCAGCCTGATGATTTCGCGCACAGGCTTTACCGGCGATCTGGGATACGAGCTGTGGACGGCACCCGACCTTGCCTTGGCGCTGTGGGATGCGCTGTTTGCGGCAGGCGCGCCTTATGGCATTCGCGCGATTGGCAGCGATGCGTTGAACCTTGCGCGGATCGAGGCGGGATTCATCATCACCAATATGGATTTCATCCCGGCAGATCAGGCGGTGCGCGAGGACCGCACGCGATCACCGCTGGAACTGGGTCTGGGGTGGATGATCGACTGGACCAAGGGGCACTTTATGGGGCGGCGTGCGCTGCTGGCGGAACAGGCCAACGGCACGTCCCGTTGGGCGTTGGTGGGCCTTGATATCGCGGGCAATGTGAGTGCGGAGGGGTCGCTGCTGTACCATGATGCGCGGCTTGAGGCGGGGTTTATCACGGCGGCAGCATGGTCGCCGATCACCAAGCGCAACATTGCACTGGCACATGTGCAGCGGAAATACGTCGGCAGTGATCGGCTGTGGGTCGAGATCTATGCACTGCGGGAGTTGCAATACGTCAAGCTGATGGTGCGGGCCAAGGTGGTGGACCGCGCGTTTTTCAACCCGGCGCGCCGCCGCGCCACACCACCGGGGAGGGTCTGATGTCCGAACAGCGCCATCCGCAATCGCCGCTGTTGGACCATTGCCCGGCCGGTTTGCCCTCGCGGGCCTATCTGGACGGTGACTGGTATGCGCGCGAACAGGCGACGATCTGGGCGCGGAACTGGGTCTGTGCGGGGCGGCTGGATGATCTGGCACCCGGCACGATGCGCCGCGTGCAGGTGGGTGCGGCGGCCACAATCCTGTGCCGGGGCGCGGATGGCGTGTTGTCGGCATTTCACAATGTGTGCCGTCATCGCGGGGCCGAGTTGTGCCGGGCTGATGCGCAGCCGTTGGGCAAGCTGGTCACCTGCCCCTATCACGCATGGGCCTACAGGTCGGATGATGGGCGGCTGGTGTCTGTGGCGCATGCGACGCCGGGGGATGATTTCGTACGCGCCGACAACGGGTTGTTTCCGGTATCGGTGACGACTTGGGCGGGGTTCGTGTTCCTGAATCTGATGGCCGATCCACCGCCGTTGGAGCCGGATATGGGGCGGGATTTCTTTGACAACTGGCCGATGGAGGCGCTGAAGACCGGGCACCGGATGGTGAAGGACTGTGCGTTCAACTGGAAACTGTTCTGGGAGAATTACAACGAATGCCTGCATTGCCCGACGATTCACCCCGAATTGTGCGATCTGGTGCCGGTGTATGGCAAAGGGATCATGACGGCGAATGAGGCGGTGGATTGGACGCCGGATCAACCCAAAGGGCCGAACCTGCGGGCGGGGGCGGAAAGCTGGACAATGACAGGGGCGCCTTGCGGGCCGATGTTTGCGGGGCTGACGGCAGAGGAGCGGCAGAACGGATATAACTTTGCCACGCTGTACCCCACGATGTTCATCGTGGCGCATGTGGATTACGTGCGCGCCGTGCGGTTGGAACCTTTGGGGCCGACGGCGACGCGTCTGACGGCCGAATGGTATTTTACGCGCGCAACGCTGGATCAGCCGGGGTTTGATGCGGCCTGTGTGGCAGATTTTGCGAAGATCGTGTTGGGGCAGGATACGGCGGCGGCGGAAATGAACCAACGGGGGCTGGCCTCGCCTGCGTTTGTGGCGGGGCGGTTGATGCCGCAGGAGTTTGACATTCACCGCTTTCAGAACTGGGTGCTGGATCAGATGGAGGGTATGCCATGAACGCGTTTGCAGCCGAACCCATTCCCGCCGAGTGGGACCGCAGCGGTCTGCCGGGGTGGACCTATCATTCGCCAGCGATGTTCGCGTTGGAACGCGAGACACTGTTCCTCACGCATTGGCAGATTGCCGGGCATATTGGCGATGTGCCCAAGCCCGGAGACTGGACCGCGTTCGATCTGATGGGGGAACGCAGCGTGATCATGCGGGGGGGTGATGGTATACTGCGGGCGTTTAACAATCTGTGCCGGCATCGCGGCGCGCGTGTGGTGGACGGGGTGCGCGGCCATTGCAAGGGCGCGATGGTGTGCCCGTTTCATGGCTGGGTGTATAATCTGGATGGCACATTGCGCGGGCCTGCGCGGCCCGAGACATTCGGAGCGATGGACCGCAACCAGTTTGGGCTGAAGCCTTTGGAAATGCAGGTTTTTCAGGGGTTCATCTTCCTGCGCTTTCACCCCGGACCGCAGCCTGATGTTGCCGATTGGCTGGCCCCCTATGCGGCGGATTTCGCGGATTACCGGGCGAAGGCGATAGTGCCTGTGACGGTGCCACAATGGGCAACGACCCTGCCCGTCAACTGGAAATCGGTGCGGGATGTGGACAACGAGGGCTATCATGTGCCGATGGCGCACCCTGCTCTGCAGGAATTGTATGGCCGCAGTTACACCGATGCCTATCTGCCCGGACATCTTGCTGCGTCCTATGCGCAGTTTGGCGATGCGCCGGGGCGGCGATGGTCGGTGCGGCAATATGTGAAACATGCGCCTGTGCAGGATTGGTTGCCCGTGCGGTTGCAGCGGAACTGGAACTACTATGGCCTGTTCCCGAACGCAGTGATCGCGTTTACGCCGGAAAGCATCCAGTTCTATCAGGAAATTCCGATTTCGCCCTCGCAAACACTGCTGACGGGGCGGACCTATCGCAACCCGGATGAGACGCGCGCGACGCGCGCGGCGCGGTATCTGGCGATGCGGATCGACCGGGAAACATCGACCGAGGATCAGCAATTGTCGATCTGGTCGAACGAATCGATGAAATCATCGGCGTTTGAAGGGTTTCATCTTTCGGATCTGGAATATGGCGTGCGGCGGCATCACGATGGTTTGCGTAAGCTGATGCCCGTGATGACGCGCAAAGAAGCGCCGTTCGAGGCAGATATGATCGCTGCGAACGAAGAATTGCTTCGGTCAAAGGAAAATCCGGACGTAACGTAAAAATCACAACCGGAAAATCCGGGACAATCAACAACGGGGAGAATTGGGATGCTGTTGAACAGACGCCAGACGTTGGTTGCCCTTGGTGGCGGCCTTGCGATGCCTTACGTGCGCCCGTCATGGGCACAGGCGGGCACGGTGAACGTGTATAACTGGTCGGACTATATTGGCGAGATGACTATCGCGGATTTTGAAGCGGAAACCGGGGTGGGCGTGGTCTATGATCTGTACGCCTCTGCCGAAGAAATGCAGGCCAAGATGCTGGCGGGATCGACCGGTTACGACGTGGTGCTGATGTCGGGCATCACCTTGCCGCAGTTCATCACAGCGGGGATTTATCAGAAGCTTGACCGCGCGCGGCTGACGAATTTTGCCAATCTGGACCCGGCGATCCTGAAGATCGTCGATGGGTATGATCCGGGCAATCAGTATAATGTGCCCTACATGTGGGGTTCGGTGGGCTTTGCCTTTAATGTGGACATGATCCGCGAACGGTTGCCGGATGCCGATCTGACCGATCTTGCGACGGTCTTTGATCCGGAAAATGCGGAAAAGCTGGCGGATTGTGGGATTTCGATTTTGGATAGCCCGACGGATATCGGCTATATGGTGCTGTCATATCTGGGTCTGGACCCGAACACGGCAGGCCCTGCGGAATATGCGAAGATGGCCGAGGCTTTTGCGCCGATCCGGCCCTATATCGCGACATTCGACAATTCGAACTACCTGACAGCAATCCCGAATGGCGAGTTGTGCGTGATCAACAGCTGGTCAGGCGATTATGGCGTGGCCAAGGCGCGCGCGGTCGAGGCGGGGATCACCCTGAACCTTGAATATCACGTGCCCAAAACGGGCGCACCGGCGTGGTTCGATCTGTGGTGCATGCCTGCGGATGCACCAAACGTCGACAACGCCTATCTGTTCCTCGACTACATGATGCGCCCCGAAGTGGCTGCTGCCTGCACCAACTTTACCGGCTATGCCAATGCCAATCTGGCTTCGACCCCGTTCATTGACCCGGCGATTGCAGCGGACCCGGCGATTTACCCGGATGCAGAAACCTTGTCGCGGATGTTCACGACGCAACCGCAAACCGAGGAGCAGGATCGCGATATCAACCGCGCTTGGGCACAGATCAAGGCGGGCTGATCGCATGGGCGATGCGCCGTTTATCCGCATCGAAGGGGTGTCAAAGAACTTTGGCACCTTTTCGGCGGTGCGCGATGTGACCCTGTCCATTGCAAAGGGCGAGATCTTTTCGCTGCTGGGTGGGTCTGGCTGTGGCAAGACCACGCTGCTGCGCATGCTGGCCGGGTTCGAGGTACCAACAGCCGGGCGCATCTTTATCGACGGTCAAGATATGACGGGCGTTCCGCCATGGGAACGCCCCGTGCATATGATGTTTCAAAGCTATGCCCTGTTTCCGCATATGACGGTGGAAAAGAATGTGGGCTACGGGCTGAAACACGAGGCGATGACGGCGGCAGCGCGGGATGCGCGGGTGCGGGAGATGCTGGATCTGGTGCAGTTGACACCGTTTGCCGCGCGCAAGCCGCATCAGATTTCGGGGGGGCAGCGGCAACGGGTGGCGCTGGCGCGGGCATTGGCACGGCAACCAAAATTGTTGTTGCTGGACGAGCCTTTGGCGGCACTTGATAAGAAGTTACGTGAACATACGCAGTTCGAATTGATGAGCATTCAGGAACGTACAGGTGTGACCTTCATCGTGGTGACCCATGATCAGGAAGAAGCGATGACGCTGTCAGACCGGATCGCGGTGATGGACAAAGGGCAGGTCAGGCAGGTGGGGCATCCGGCAGATGTTTATGAGTACCCCAACAGCCGGTTTGTGGCAGGGTTCATCGGGTCGATCACGACGTTTGAGGGCCGGGTGACGGCGACGGACGGGGGCATGGCGCAATTGGAGGTGCCTGCCTTGGGCGGGCGCATTGCGGCCCGCGCGGTGCCGGGGCTGGTTGTGGGGCAGGCGGTGACGCTGGCGGTGCGCCCTGAAAAGCTGACGATTTCGCGCGATAAATCGACGGGCGAAAATGTGATCAAGGGGGTGGTCAAGGATCTGGCGTATTTCGGCAAGGATAGTCTTTACCGCGTGACACTGCCGGGTGGTGCGCTGGTGGCGGTGCATGCGGTGAACGCACGCCGTGCCAATGCCGATGATCGCCCACCCGATTGGGAGGATGTGGTCTGGCTGCGTTTTGATCCATCCGCCGCGATCATTTTGACGGAGTAGGGGCATGACCACACCCGCACGGGATGGCCCGATTGCAAGCTGGTTCAACCGCCGTGGGTGGTCCGATATCATCATCGCGGCCCCGTATGTGTGGCTGGTTGCGCTGTTCCTGATCCCGTTCTTGATCGTTGTCGCGATGAGCTTTGCGACGCGCACACCAACCGCACCGCCGTTTGGCTATGGCGGGGAAAACCCGGTGCTGAGCCTGGAAAGCTATGCGCGGTTGTTCAGTGATACGCTTTATATCCGGGCGTTTGCGACGTCATTGGTGAATGCGGCGCTGGCGACGGTGTTTTGCCTGCTGATCGGGTATCCGATGGCACTGGGGCTGACGCGGGTGTCGCGCAGCTGGCGGTCGATCCTGTTGATGCTGGTGATCCTGCCGTTC
>JANNKX010000131.1:0-5039 GCA_031396505.1 Rhodobacterales bacterium | reverse complement strand
TCTAGCCGGACCGGCGCTTGCGCGAACGGCGAGCCGCCGCCTGCTGCACTGCCCGCGCCGCCGGTTGAACCCGGCTTTGCGCTGTTGATGTTCTTTACCGCGCCGAGGCCTGTTGCAAGCACCTTGGCAAAGGCGGCAAGGTTGGCCGGGAACGGCAGCTTCAGCGCCTCACTGGCACCCGCCCACGCATTCACCAGCGCCTGTGCCGCGGCGAACTTCTTTGATCCGTTGAACAGCGTGCCAAGGCTGCCCAGCACACCCGACACCATCTGGCTGGTGGACTGTTCCGCCGCCGTGCCCAGCGTGCCCACGGCTGTGGCGACCATCGCCTGACTGTCGCTGATCCCGCCGGCAAGACCCTCGCCGATCCACTGCCCGATCTCCTGAAACACGCGCGACGGCGAATGCGTCTGGAACCGCTCATTGGCCAGATCGGTGACCGATTGAAACGCGGCATCCAGTACCGGCCGCCGCTCGGCCAGCCGGTTGACCACGCCGTCGACAAAACCGTCGGCCACGGCTCCACCCGTGCCGCCGCCCTCTTGGCCCTGGAACATCCCCCCGCCGAATTCATCCATGGCACCGCCCATGCCTTGAGCGCCACTGCCATCGTTCATTTCGGTGCGCCCGGATGAAAGGGCATCTGTCACGGCTGTTTTTACCGCAATAGCTTTGTCAATCACGGACTGCAGCAGGGCAAGGAACGCTTCAAACTTGCCGATGATGTAGTCAATCGCGATCCCAACTGCCGCCTTTATTTCGTCGCCAAAGGCCACCCATGCCGCCGCCAAAAGGCCCGCCGCCACGATGAATAGTCCCACGGGGCCGGTTGCGGCGATCAATGCCACAATAGCCGATGACACGGCACCAATAGCGCTCAGCACAGTTCCGCCCACAGCAAACGCTGCTACGATAACCGATGATACTGCGGCAATGCCCGATGAAAGTGCACCAATGGCAATCAGGACAGGCCCGCCCACACCGAACGCTGTCGCCATGATCCCCACGAAAGTCTGAATGCTATCCGGCAGATTTCCAAACGCGGTAATCCATTCGCCGATGGTCTCAATTACCCTGTTAATCGCCGGGATGATGGTTTTCTGCAAAAATGGGAGCAGCTCGTCGACCAGAACGGGCAACAGTACCGCAGCCAGCTTCATCTTGGTCACTTCAAACTGCAGGCCCAGTTCTTTCATCTTCTGATCGAATTCGCCAGCCGCCCGCACCGCATCCGGCCCCATCACGACGCCCAACTCGCGGGCCCGGTCTACCAGCGCGCCAACCTGCCCCGGCACACCCGAAAGCATCGCCCCGAGGCCAGCACCAGACCTGCCAAACAGGTCGGTCGCCAATGCCGCTGCAATCGCTGGGTCTGTCGTTCCCTCCATCTTGGCGATGAACGCATTCAGCGCGGCGTCCGTGCTGAACGATCCATCCGCAATCTGCGCTTGGCTCACGCCGATTGCCTCGAACGCCGCAATGGCAGACGCCGAACCCGCGCGCGCCTCGCCAAGCGTCTTGTTCAGCTTGGTCATTGCGGATGCGAATTCTTCATCCGACATATCCGCCGCCTCTTTCAAGGCAAAGCGCATTTCCTGAAAACTGGTTGTCGACATGCCCGCTGCGGCGGACGCATCGCCGATGGCGTCACCCATCGACGCAGCATTGCGCACAAGCGCTACTGCACCCGCTGTCACTCCGGCAATCGCCACTGTGATAAGGCTCATTTTCTGCCCTAACGCGGTCGTTGCGGCCCCGACGCGGCCCAACCCACGGCCCATGCGATCCGCCGCGCCCTGCAGCCCGCTCATGGCCCCGCTGGCATTGCCCATCTGACGGACAAGGGGGCCGATGTCGGCCGTCACATCGATGACGATTTCGCCGACAACATTTGACATTCGTGCGCCCTTTCGGCCTCGGCCAACATGGCCCGCAATTCTTTTTGTTCCGCCTTACTCAGCCCCGACGTTTTCGGCGGGGACAGCGTTTCAAGCAGCCACCAGAAATGATCCGGGGCCATCCGCCAGAATTCGGACGGCTGCACGGCAAGACGGGTGACTGCTGTTTGAAAGGCCGTCTTTACGAAGCGGACGGCTTTTCCGGTGTTTCTTCAGCCTCTTCAGTCAGGGGCGCCCCACCCATCAGGCAGGATGTCAGCGCCGACACCGCCGCCAAGGCTGGCACATCCATCACATCAGCAGCGCCGCCTTTGTTGGCGCGGCCAAATTTGGCAATACTGTCCATCATGTCCTGGAACACCTCGGCATCCGTTGCCTTGCAACCCGCAAAACGCAGCATCGCGCCAAAGCACCGCGCAACCTTGAAAAACGGAACCTTTGCCCCCCAGGACGCGATCTCGCCAAGGGTTACAATATCTTCAACCTGGGCCCCGATCTCAAAGGCCTGTGTGGCGGGAATCAGGAATTCCTCGCCGCGAAACTTCAACCGGATGGCTTTCATCAGCTGAACGTCCATGCGCCGGACGACATAAATTCGCAGGTGAACGTGCTTTCCGCGTCATGCGGGTTCGCCTCTTCGTAACTGCCGAAAAAGAAGTTACCGCTGATCGTGTCTTTGGCGACAAGCCCATCGCCAAACTTAAACGTCAGATCGGTCAGCAGCTTCGATGCCGCCGTGTCGAACGCGATATCGCGCAGCACGGGCGACGAATACACACCGTCACAGGTCAGGGTGATCTGCTGGCTTGCAACGGCGGCAAGCAGCTCGATGATGCCCGCCGAATCCTTGTCGGTCACATCAATGGATTCCGCCGCCCACTTGATGGTGCTGACACGCACACCGGCAATCGGTGTCGCGGTTTTGGACAATACGGCAAGACGCCCGGCATTTTTTGCCATGGTAGGTTACTCCTGTCAGATGATTGTGGGGGTTCAGATTTTGTCGAGGATGACGCGGTATTCGCAGACGCCGTGCATTGTGCTGTCCGGCACCCGGTCACACCGGGATAGTTCACGCTGCATGGTCACAACCTGCAGCCCGGTCAGGGTCAGTCCACCGCGGTGCAGGCGCTCATAGATCTGGCCCTGAATGCCTTTGCATTCCGCCATACTGCCCGTCTTGCTGCGCGTGTGAATGCGCGCCACAGCGTCAAACCCGGTGGAATTCGCCGTATCAAACGCCGCCATCGAGATGAATCCGATCTCCACATAGGGCCAGTTCGCATCTGACCCGCCGTCAATCGCTTGTGGCGCCGCATCGTAAACCGTCAAGCCAAGACCTGACAGGGCCTGAAAAATGGCCTTTTGCAGGTCAATTTCGGCAGACATGTCAGCCTCCTGATGCGCGGCGCTTGCGTGCCAGCCGCGCGATAAGTTTTGCGGTGAAGATTTCCAGATACTTGCGGTCGATCTCAGGCCGCAACGCCTGCAGCGTTTGCAGGAACATCGCGTGTTCCACGTTGTCAGGCCCTTGTCCGTATTCCAGAAACCGCCAGTAGAATGCGGCACCAGCCACCCGAACCGAACTGGCGATCGTCGTCCGCGTGCCGCGCTCGCGCTTGGCTTTTATTGACTTATCAAGCAGCCCTGTATCGTCCGGCGTGCGATCCTTAGCCGCCTTGGCGACATCAACCGCAATTGCCTGCACCGTCGCGCGCATCAGGTTCTTGGCCTCGTTCGGCGCGATCTCCTTCAATATCCTGTTTACGTCGGCGATACCACGGATCGTCACATCAAAGGTCACTGCGCGACCCCGCGTTCCGCCTCGATCATCAGCCGCAGATCCCTGGTACCGGTCCGCATGATGCCGCGAATGTTGTAGCTCTCATCATTCCACTGAATGCGGTCTTTTTCAGAAAGATCGCTGCGGTTGTAGATCGTGAATACCACCACATAGGTGGCAGTCGTGCGGCCCTCGATCATGCTCTCGCGCCCTGCTTTGGCCTTTACAGCCGCCCAGACGCATGCGTTGCTGTCCAGATCGGCCCACGCGCGCACCAGACCCCCGCTGCCGTCTGGCGTCTCGGTCAGGCGCTGCAGGGTGACGCGCTGATCCATGCGGCCAATCATGCAGCAACCCAACCCGTGCGGTACGCGCCAATCAGCGTTTCCACAGCCAAAGGCAGCGTCACGGCTGTTGAACCAATAACCACTGATTCCCGATTTTCGTACAAGTGCCCCAGTGTCAGCAAAATGGCGGCGCGAAGTGCTGCTGGTATGACGCTGTACCCGGCGGTAAATGTCACTGAAACAGAATCTTCACGAATGCTGGCCGACGGCCATTGCTTCCCGGTTTTTGGTCGCATGACCGTAAAGTCCTGATCCGTGAAGATATAGAAATCCGTTACAGGCAGGGTTTGCGCGATGTCACTCTGATCAAAGTAGCCAACACTGGTAACGTCGATCACCGGCCCTTTTGGCAATCGCAAGTCACCCGATAAATATGGATATGCTGCAACCCATGTTTCCGCGGCCAGGCTGCGCCCCGACATTTCCGCCACCAGATCACACGCGCTTTCCAGCAGACCCTCGATCAACGTCCCATCGATCGTAGGTCCGGATTCGCTGATCCGAAGATGGTCCAACGCCTGCGTCATTGAAACCGGCAACGTTGTTGCGGCAACCGTCCGACGCAAAAGCATCAGATCGCCTTTTCTGCGCTATCGGCAGGCACGGCCCTTTCGGCCGATGCCCGGCGCGATGGCCGGAACGGCTCGACCGGCTCGCACTGTGCAGCCGCCATCATCGGCGCGACCTCGTTTTCGGGCACATCGATCACATCGCCGGGTGCGACGGCACCATCGTTGCCTGACCGCGACACCAGCATTCTGACCTTGATCATTTTCATGACGTTCTCCCATCACCTCACCAAGACGGCGGGTCACCCCGCCGCCCTTCGTAAACCGACGTTACAGGTTGCGCAGATACTTGACGGCGCCGGTGTCGGCCAGCTCACCATCGATACGGATGTAGCCCGCAACACCAAAGCCCGGCCAGAAATCCTAGTCCTGAATGGCCCCGATGATCGGCGCGCCAACCTTGCGAACGAAGTATTTCCCGAAATCGCCAAACAACATGACC